>NZ_AKJO01000038.1:0-33791 GCF_000282295.1 Pseudomonas sp. GM33 | reverse complement strand
CTACACGGCAGCTCCTACAGGTCACGCGAGTCTGTGTAGGAGCTGCCGCAGGCTGCGATCTTTTCGTCATCACTTTTGCGCAGCAAAGGCCTCGGCGACGAATTGCAGGAACCAGATTGGCTTATCACAGTCTTTAAAACTCGCGAGGAAGGTCGCCCGTCAGCAAAATCAAGGCTTTGCGCCTGTATAACCCTGGCATCCACGGTGACTTTTCTTTATCGTACGCGCCCTTTGAAAAAGCCCGGAAAATCAAAATGTTGGAAGCATCCCTAAGCCAATTGGAACAACTGGTCAGCGACCTGGTGCAGCAGAACCAGACCCTGCTCGGCACCAACCAGACCCTGACTGCAGAACTGGCCCAGGCCAAGGATGAAAACGAAAGCCTGCAACTGAGCCTGATGGAGCAGGAAGAGAAACAAGGTGCCACGGCGGCTCGCATCCAGGCCCTGGTTGAGCGCGTCAGCGCAGGCCCTGTCAGCGCATGAGTTACAACGCCGCAGGGGTAAAAGTCGTCTCGATCCTGGGGGAAGACTATTCGATCAAGGCACCGGCCGGGGAAGAACAGACCCTGCTGGACGCCGCGATGATGTTGAAGGCAGCCCTGGCCGAAACCAAGAGAAAGTACCCGACGCTGATCGGTGACCGACTGCTGGTGCTGGCGGCGATGAATCTGTGCTCCCAGCAGATTGAAATGCGGAAACAGCACAAGCTCGAACTCGACCGTTACCAAGAGCAAGTCAGCGCCACGGTTGAAGTGATCTCCAAGACGATCAATCAGGCCTGATCGGCTTTGCGCACAACCAAAGAATAGATTGTCGGTTGGTTTGTATACAATCGGCACGGCTGTTGCAGTGTTTCAGCCTCTTATTCTTTGGGGGTGCTCCATGCAGTTCTGGCGACGCAGTATTCAATGGCAGTTGATCCTGAGCATGGGCACCGCCCTTCTGGTCAGTATCCTGATCGTGGTTGGCATTTATACCCTCGTGGTCAATCGTCTCGCCCAGAGTTATCTGGTCGAGCAAGCCTTGCCGTCGAGCATCGAAGCGATGCGCAACGACATCGAGCGGATTCTCGTCCAGCCCCTTACCGCCGCCAAGGACATCGCCAGCAACAGCATGGTGCGCGACTGGTTGGCCGGGGGTGAAGACAGTGCCCAGGCCGGCACGTTTACTACCTATCTCGAAGGCATTCGCGCCGAGCACAAAGCCTTTACCGCGCTGATTGTCGGCACTGCGACCAACCACTACTTCACCGAAAAAGGCCAGGACCGCACCCTCAGCCGATCCAATCCGAAAGATGCCTGGTTCTACGCGTTCCTCGACAGCAATCAGCCGCGCACCCTCAATATCGATAACGACACAGCCACCGGAGAATTGGCGCTGTTCATCGATCTCAAGGTCGAACAGGCCGGTAAAGTCGTGGGCGTTGCGGGGCTTGGCCTGAGCATGAAAGAGCTGTCGGAGCTGATCCACAATTTCAGCTTCGGGGAGCGCGGAAAGGTCTATCTCGTGCGTTCCGACGGTTTGATCCAGGTCCATCCCGAGGCGCAATTCAGCGGCAAACGCACCTTGACCGAGCAGATCGGCGCTACGGCAGCGCAAACGCTGATGAGTCAAAAAGCCGCCACCAGTAGCGGCTTCCAGCGCGACGGCGAAGACTTCCTCGCCTTGAGCTTGCCGCTGCGCGATCTCGGCTGGAGCCTGGTGGCCGAAGTGCCGCAATCGCAGATCTACGCTGAAGCACGCCGCGCCATGTGGATGAGCAGCGGCATTGGCCTGGCGGTGGCGATTGTGTGCCTGTTGCTGGTGGTGTTGCTGGCCCGTGGTCTGGTGCGGCCGATTCGCCAGGTAACAGCAGCGCTGGTGGCCATCGGTAGCGGTGGTGGAGATTTGACCCAGCGGCTGGATGCCAGCCGCGCCGATGAGCTGGGTGATCTGGCGCGTGGCTTCAATCGCTTCCTGGATAGCCAGCGCGACATGATCGGCGAAGTACTGACCACCAGCGAGCGCCTGCGCACCGCTGTCGGCCAGGTGGCGCGGGTGGTGGACAACACCGCCGAACGCTCTGGTCGTCAGCAGGAAATGACCGACATGGTCGCCACCGCTGTTCACGAAATGGGCCTGACCGTGCAGGACATTGCGCAGAATGCCGGCAACGCGGCGTTCGCGTCACAAACCGCCCGTGATGAAGCGCTGCAGGCGCGGGAAGTGGTGGGTGGTTCTATCCGCCACATTGAAAGCATGTCCCGGGAAATCGGTGTAGCGGCCACGGCGGTGGCCGAGCTGGCTCATCAAGTGGCATCCATCGATCAGGTGCTGGCGGTGATTCGCGGGATTTCCGAGCAGACCAACCTGCTGGCGCTCAACGCCGCTATCGAAGCGGCGCGCGCTGGCGACATGGGGCGTGGGTTCGCCGTGGTGGCCGATGAGGTGCGCACCCTCGCGCGGCGTACGCAATCGTCCACCGATGAAATCCAGCAGATGATCGGCAGCCTCAAGCAAGGCGCGGAGAACGCGGTGTCGTCGATGCATTCCGGGCAAGCCGCGACGGGCACGGGTGTCGAATCGAGCCAGCGTACCGGCACCTCGTTGACCGCGATTACCGGGCAAGTGGAGCGCATCAGCGACATGAACCATCAGGTGGCGACGGCGACGGAAGAGCAGTCGGCAGTCACCGAGGAAATCAATCGCAACGTGCAGGGCATTTCCGATCTGGCGCGGGCGACGGCGGGGGAGGTCAGGGCTTGTCGTGAGGATTGCCAGACGTTGCAGCGGTTGGCGGATGACCTGGCGCGGCAGATGGGTGGGTTCAAGCTGAGCTGATCAAGATCAAAAGATCGCAGCCTGCGGCAGCTCCTACATGGGAATGCGTTTCCCTGTAGGAGCTGCCGCAGGCTGCGATCTTTTTTGTGATCAGAACCACTCATCCTGCATACCCAGGCACACATCATCCCGTGCCTCAAGAATCGCCAGCTCATGGTGGCAACCCGGCACTTCCCACGTCAGGAAGTAGCGGGCCGCCTGCAACTTGCCCTTATAGAAGCTCACATCCGCGCCATTCCCTTTGGCCAACCCTTCCTCGGCACGAATCGCCTGTTCCAGCCAGCGCCAGCCAATGACGGTGTGCCCGAACACCTTCAGGTACAGCGCCGAGTTCGCCAGGCTGCTATTGACCTTGCCTTGCCCCAAATCCGTCAGCAAACCAATGGTCACGGCTTGCAGGCGCGCCACCAGTTTCTCCAGCGGTTCGCGCAGCGGCGTCAGCGACTCGAACGCCTGGGCACGTTCGGCGGTGTCGGCGATCAGGCGGATCAGTTGCTTGAGCCCCGCGCCACCGTTCTGTGCCAGTTTGCGGCCCAGCAGGTCCAGCGATTGAATGCCGTGGGTGCCTTCGTGGATCGGGTTCAGGCGGTTGTCGCGATAGTACTGCTCCACCGGGTATTCACGGGTGTAACCGTGGCCGCCGAGGATCTGGATCGCCAGTTCGTTGGCTTTCAGGCAGAACTCCGACGGCCAGGATTTGACGATCGGCGTCAGCAGGTCCAGCAGTTCATGGGCCTGCTTGCGCTCGGCTTCGGTCTCCAGCGTCGTGGTGTCATCGAACAGCCGCGCCGCGTACAGGCCGAGGTCGAACGAGCCTTCAACGTAGGCCTTTTGTGTCAGCAGCATGCGTTTGACGTCGGCGTGCTGAATGATCGCCACCGGCGCGGTGTTCGGGTCCTTGCTGTCCGGCACGCGACCTTGCGGACGCTCGCGGGCGTATTCCAGCGAATACAGATAGCCGGCGTAACCGAGCATCACCGCGCCCATGCCGACGCCGATCCGCGCCTCGTTCATCATCTGGAACATATAGCTCAAGCCATGGTGCGGCTTGCCCACCAGATAGCCGACACAATCGCCGTTATCGCCGAAGTTCAGCGCGGTGGAGGTGGTGCCACGCCAGCCCATCTTGTGGAACAGCCCGGCGAGCAGCACGTCGTTGCGCTGGCCGAGGCTGCCGTCATCGTTGACCAGGAACTTGGGCACGATGAACAGCGAAATGCCTTTCACACCGGCCGGTGCGTCCGGCAGCTTGGCCAGCACCATGTGCACGATGTTTTCCGACAGCGGGTGATCGCCACCGGAGATGAAGATCTTGTTGCCCTTGAGGCGATAAGTGCCGTCGGACGCAGGCTCGGCGCGGGTACGAATATCCGACAGCGACGAGCCCGCGTGGGGTTCGGTCAGGGCCATGGTGCCGAAGAAGCGGCCGTCGATCATCGGTTGCAGGAAGCGGCGCTTCTGCTCCTCGGTACCGAAGCTTTCGATCAGGTTGGCCGCGCCCATGGTCAGGAACGGATAAGAGGTCGAAGCGGCGTTGGCCGACTGGAAGTGCGAAAAGCAGGCTTGGGACAGCAGCGTAGGAAGTTGCATGCCGCCTGCGTCGAAACTGCGCGCGGCGTTGAGGAAGCCGGCTTCGAGGAAAGCATCCACCGCCGGTTTCACTTCCGGAATCAGAATCGCCTGACCGTTCTCGTAGCGCGGCTCGTTCTCGTCGCCCTTGCGGTTGTGCGGGGCGAAGAACTTCTCGGCGATGTTGCGGGCGGTGCCAATGGCCGCATCGAAGGTTTCGCGATTGTGTTCGGCGAAACGTTCACGCTGGGTCAGGCCCTCGGCATCGAGGACTTCATACAGCTCGAAAGCCAGATTGCGGGAACTGAGCAACGTCTCGGACATGGCGGCCTACCTTTTATTGGGGTGGGCCGAGTCTAAGGTTGGGAATAAAGGCTGAATAGGATTATTGATAAGGGTGATGTTGGAGCCGCGCAGAAACTTAGCAAACGCCACAAACCACTGTGGGAGCGAGCTTGCTCGCGATGGCGGCAGATCAGTCAATATTAAAGGTGACTGACAGACCGCTATCGCGAGCAAGCTCGCTCCCACAGGGATTGTTGCTGAACCGGGCACCTGTTGCAGGTGCCCGGATTGTCGGGTTTAGCCGATGGTCATCAAGCTCGCATTACCACCCGCCGCAGCCGTGTTGACGCTCAACGCCCGCTCGATCACCAAACGCTCCAGCGCAATGTTGGTCTCGCCCTGCGACAGGCCCTGAACCCCGACAATTGCTCCGGCACGCTTGGCAACCTGCTGGCAAACCGCACGCAACTGGTCGGAATGGCCGTGATGCACAACCGCATCAAACACCACTTCGTCCTTGTTCCAGTCGGAAACCAGCTTGATGCGCGCCTGAATCTCCTTCGGCAGGCGTGCGAACAGCGCCTTGGTCAGTTCACCTTCCGGCCACACCGCCGAACCGCCGACAGCCAGTACCGCCGCCAGTTGAGTCAACAGGTCGCCTTCGACTTCCGCCAGGCACAGCACGTGTTCCCGTGGCAGGATCGCGTAGCTGTTGCGCTCGCCGGTTGGGCCAGCCAGTACACGGGTGATGCCGCTTTGCGATTGTGCGGCGAACTGCACGCACAGGGTGCTCAGGTCGGCAAACTTGTGGCTGTCGGCCCAGGTTTTCAGGGCGGTCAGCGGCTTGCTCATGGCGTCGCGCAGACGAACGTCCGGTGCTGCGGCGGCATCGCCGCGAGCGAAGGATTGTTCGATCGCATCGGCAGGGCGGGTCGACAGCAGGCGGTACAGGTACAGCGGGCCACCGGCTTTCGGGCCGGTACCCGACAGGCCTTCGCCACCGAACGGTTGCACGCCAACTACAGCGCCAACGATGTTGCGGTTCACATAGACGTTACCGGCATTGACGTTGTCGATCACCTTGGCGATGGTTTCGTCGATGCGGGTGTGCACGCCCAGGGTCAGGCCGTAGCCGGAAGCGTTGATCTGGCCGATCAGTTGATCGATGTCTTTGCGCTTGTAGCGAACCACGTGCAGCACCGGGCCAAAGATCTCCCGCTGTAGTTCGTCGAAGCTTTCCAGTTCGATCAGGGTCGGCATCACGAAAGTGCCGCGTTTGACTTCTTCGGCGTCGGCGATGGCCACCTGGTACACGCTGCGACCTTTGTCGCGCATGGCCTGGATGTGCTTTTCGATGCCAGCCTTGGCTTCGGCGTCGATCACCGGACCGATGTCCACGGACAGACGCTCAGGGTTGCCGAGACGGCTTTCAGCCATCGCACCCTTGAGCATTTCGATGACGCGGTCGGCGGAATCTTCCTGCAGGCACAGGACGCGCAGGGCCGAGCAACGCTGGCCGGCACTGTCGAATGCCGACGAAACCACGTCGATCACCACTTGTTCGGTCAGTGCCGAAGAGTCGACGATCATCGCGTTCTGGCCACCGGTTTCGGCGATCAGCGGGATCGGACGGCCCTGGCTGTCCAGGCGGCCGGCGATGTTGCGTTGCAGCAAGCGCGCGACTTCGGTGGAACCGGTGAACATCACGCCTTTGACGCGATCGTCGCCGACCAGGCCGGCACCCACGGTTTCACCGCGACCCGGCAGCAGTTGCAGCACGCCTTCAGGGATGCCGGCTTCGAGCAGCAGGCGCACGGCTTGAGCGGCGACCAGCGGCGTTTGTTCCGCAGGCTTGGCCAATACCGGGTTACCGGCGGCCAGCGCAGCAGCCACTTGACCACTGAAGATCGCCAGCGGGAAGTTCCACGGGCTGATGCACACGACTGGGCCCAGTGGACGGTGAGCGTCGTTGGTGAAGTCGTTGCGGGCCTGCACCGCGTAGTAACGCAGAAAGTCCACGGCTTCACGCACTTCAGCGATGGCGTTGGCAAAGGTCTTGCCGGCTTCGCGGGCCAGCAGGCCCATCAACGGCTGGATCTCGGCTTCCATCAGGTCGGCGGCACGTTCCAGGATCGCGGCGCGTTCGGCGGGCGGGGTGGCCTGCCAGATCGGTGCGGCGTTGAGGGCGCACTGGATCGCGTTGTCGACGTCTTCGACGGTGGCTTCCTGCACATGGCCGACCACGTCACGCAGATCGGACGGGTTCAACACGGGAGCCGGGGCTTCGTTGCTGGATGCGCAGCCGAGTATCGGTGCGGCTTTCCAGTGGTTGTGTGCGGTAGCGAGAAGTGCGCAGGACAGCGACGCCAAACGATGTTCGTTGGCCATGTCGATGCCGCTGGAGTTGGCGCGCTCGGCGCCATACAGGTCACGCGGCAGCGGAATACGCGGGTGCGGCAGGCCGAAACCACCTTCCACGGTCGCCATCTGCTCGATGCTGGCTACCGGATCGGCTACCAGTTCCTGGATCGAAATCGATTGGTCGGCGATACGGTTGACGAACGAGGTGTTCGCGCCGTTTTCCAGCAGGCGACGCACCAGGTAAGCCAGCAGGGTTTCGTGGGTACCGACCGGTGCGTACACGCGGCACGGACGGTTCAGCTTGCCTTCGGAGACTTTGCCTACAACCTGTTCGTACAGCGGTTCACCCATGCCGTGCAGGCATTGGAACTCGTACTGGCCCGGGTAATAGTTCTGACCGGCGATGTGATAAATGGCCGACAGGGTGTGGGCGTTGTGCGTGGCGAACTGCGGGTAGATGACTTCCGGCACCGACAGCAGCTTGCGCGCGCAAGCGATGTAGGACACGTCGGTGTACACCTTGCGGGTATAGACCGGGTAGCCTTCCAGGCCTTCGACCTGGGCGCGCTTGATTTCGCTGTCCCAGTACGCGCCTTTTACCAGGCGGATCATCAGGCGATGACGGCTGCGACGAGCCAGGTCGATCACGTAGTCGATCACGTACGGGCAACGCTTCTGGTAAGCCTGGATCACGAAACCGATACCGTTCCAGCCGGTCAGTTGCGGCTCGAAGCACAGGCGCTCGAGCAGATCCAGCGACAGCTCCAGGCGGTCGGCTTCTTCGGCGTCGATGTTCAGGCCGATGTCGTATTGCTTGGCCAACAGGGTCAGCGACAGCAGGCGCGGGTACAGCTCATCCATCACGCGCTCGTACTGGGCGCGGCTGTAGCGCGGGTGCAGGGCGGACAGCTTGATGGAAATGCCCGGGCCTTCATAAATCCCGCGACCGTGGGACGCCTTGCCGATCGAGTGGATGGCTTGTTCGTACGAGGCCAGGTACTTCTGGGCGTCGTGCTCGGTGAGTGCGGCTTCACCCAGCATGTCGTAGGAATAGCGGAAGCCCTTGGCTTCGAACTTGCTGGCGTTGGCCAGGGCTTCGGCGATGGTTTCGCCGGTCACGAACTGCTCGCCCATCAGGCGCATGGCCATGTCGACGCCCTTGCGGATCATCGGCTCGCCGCTCTTGCCAATGATGCGGCTCAGGGACGAAGTCAGGCCGGCTTCGTTGTGGGTCGACACCAGCTTGCCGGTCAGCAGCAGGCCCCAGGTGGCGGCGTTGACGAACAGCGACGGGCTGTTGCCCAGGTGCGGCTGCCAGTTGCCGGTGCTGATCTTGTCGCGGATCAGGGCGTCACGGGTGCCTTTGTCCGGGATGCGCAGCAGCGCTTCGGCCAGGCACATCAGCGCCACGCCTTCCTGGGACGACAGGGAGAATTCCTGCAGCAGGCCCTGAACGATGCCGGCACGGCCGCCAGCGCTCTTCTGATTGCGCAGTTTTTCAGCAATCGAGGCGGCAAGCTTGTTGGTGGCTTCGGCCATCGGTGCCGGCAGGCGAGCCTGTTCGATCAGCATCGGCACGACTTCCGGCTCAGGGCGGCGGTAGGCGGCGGTGATCGAGGCGCGCAGTACCGACTGCGGCAGGATGCTTTCGGCGAATTCGAGGAAGCACTGGTGGGCGTGATCCAGAGGCGCGTCGACGCTGTCGTCGGAGTCCTTGGTCAAACCGCTCAGCTCGGTCAGGGTTGCACCACCCTCGAGTTTTTCCAGGTAATTGAAGATTGCCTGCTTGATCAACCAGTGCGGCGTGCGATCAATCGAGGTCGCGGCGGCCTTGAGGCGTTCGCGGGTCGGGTCGTCAAGTTTGACCCCAAGGGTGGTGGTAGCCATGTTTTTATCCTCATGTTTGCCACGACTGCGTGGCATCAGCTGGCGGCAAGATTAGCCGTGCGACTGTTGAGGTGCAACCGGGTGCAACCCTTTTTTTGTCGGAATATTAAGCAGCTCGTCAGGAAATAAATTCTGGTACGGGTGTGCCGTATCTGCTTGGTGCTTTTTCACGCGGTTGGCTCTGTTTCTTGCTCCGAAAAGGAGCAAAAACCGGTGTTTACTATTTATTTCCGACTAGGTGCAACTTATTCTCGCGAAACTGGTTGCACCTTATTTGCTTTGTTGAATAGCATTCGCGCCCAAGGTGCAACCCGGAAAAATCCGGGTGCTCCGGCTGATGGCTTTCCTGGGGAAACATCAGTCATAAATGCGCGGGAATCCGGATCGTCTGTCAAACGTATGCGTTTGCGAGCGGTTCACCAGCCGCCGCTACATAAAAACAAAGCCAGGGCGTAACTTAATGAGCGTAAGCAATCCAACCCTGATCACGTTCGTGATCTACATCGCAGCAATGGTGCTGATTGGCTTGATGGCCTATCGCTCCACCAACAACCTTTCCGACTACATCCTGGGCGGTCGCAGCCTGGGCAGCGTCGTGACTGCACTGTCCGCCGGTGCCTCCGACATGAGCGGCTGGTTGTTGATGGGCTTGCCCGGCGCAATCTACATGTCCGGTCTTTCCGAAAGCTGGATCGCCATCGGCCTGATCGTCGGCGCCTACCTGAACTGGCTGTTCGTCGCCGGCCGTCTGCGCGTGCAGACCGAGCACAACGGTGACGCACTGACCCTGCCGGACTACTTCGCCAGCCGTTTCGAAGACAAGAGCGGTCTGCTGCGGATCATCTCCGCCGTTGTGATCCTGGTGTTCTTCACCATCTACTGCGCTTCCGGCATCGTGGCCGGTGCCCGTCTGTTCGAAAGCACCTTCGGCATGTCCTACGAGACGGCGCTGTGGGCCGGTGCTGCGGCGACGATTGCCTACACCTTTATCGGCGGATTCCTGGCCGTCAGCTGGACCGATACCGTACAAGCCACCCTGATGATCTTCGCGTTGATCCTGACGCCGGTCATCGTGCTGCTGGCCACCGGTGGTGTCGACACCACCTTCCTGGCCATCGAAGCGCAAGATCCAAGTAACTTCGACATGCTCAAGGGCACCACTTTCATCGGCATCATCTCGCTGATGGGCTGGGGTCTGGGCTACTTCGGTCAGCCGCACATCCTCGCGCGTTTCATGGCGGCTGATTCGGTGAAATCGATTGCCAAGGCCCGACGCATCTCCATGACCTGGATGATCCTGTGCCTGGGCGGCACCGTGGCTGTGGGCTTCTTCGGTATCGCCTACTTCTCGGCACACCCGGACGTGGCTGGCGCGGTTTCCGAGAACCACGAGCGTGTGTTCATCGAACTGGCCAAGATCCTGTTCAACCCATGGATCGCCGGTGTCCTGCTGTCGGCCATTCTGGCTGCGGTGATGAGCACCCTGAGCTGCCAGTTGCTGGTGTGCTCGAGCGCCCTGACCGAAGACTTCTACAAGACCTTCCTGCGTAAATCCGCTTCGCAGCTGGAACTGGTCTGGGTCGGTCGTGCCATGGTGTTGTTGGTTGCCCTGGTGGCGATCGCCCTGGCGTCGAACCCGGAAAACCGTGTACTGGGCCTGGTGAGCTACGCCTGGGCCGGTTTCGGTGCCGCATTCGGTCCGGTCGTACTGATCTCCGTGATCTGGAAAGACATGACCCGCAACGGCGCACTGGCCGGCATCCTGGTCGGCGCGATCACCGTGATCGTCTGGAAACACTTCGAACTGCTCGGCCTGTACGAAATCATCCCGGGCTTCATCTTCGCCAGCCTGGCGATCTACTTCGTCAGCAAAATGGGCACGCCGACTGCCGGCATGTTCCAGCGTTTTGCGGCTGCAGAGAATGATTATCGTCTGAACAAGTGATGAGTGATGGGGTGAGCGCTTCCCATCCCTGATAAAAAACGGCTCGCAGCTTTTGGTGCGGGCCGTTTTTTATTGGGGATCAGTCAAGATCGGTATCGGGCTGATTCAGAAAGATCAGCACGCCCAGTATTGCCATGTAGAACCTGAAGGCTGCGTCCTGACCATTCCAAATATCGGATTGCCACATCAGAAACCACTCACCTCCAACAACCATGAAGCCGAAAAACCACACGAAAAATCCGGTCGTCAAACCCGCTACGGCCCACTTCCTGGCCTGTCTGAACTCATGCCCACCGGCTGACCGCGAGCGCCAGAGCTGTAGTGCGCCGTAGCCAAGAAGTCCACAGGTAATGGCTTCGCCAAGGATGATCAGCCAGTAAGCCCCGTGCCACACCCAAGGCAGATCAATTGCGCGATACCGGGCGGCGTTGTCAGGGAAGGTGGTATCCATGCTCAGCACATGCCGGACGAAGTTGAAGTTGGAGCCGTAGTCGGTGATGTTGTTGAACACGGTCATGAAGGCGAATGCGGCGAGCGCCAGGGTCATTGCAATCTTTGCGTAGCGAATGGTCATTTGTGCGTCCTTTGCTTTTTTCGACAAAGAACGCTATCACACCGGTTTGCAGGTTCGGGAGTCTTCCTGTTGTGAGGCGTTTCTGAATTTGTCGAGTGATGGTGCGTGCTTATTGCCGCTATGAATGCTCGAAGTGTCCGCTCAGTCCCCAACCCCTGACTTGCCGGCCGGTAAAAGGTAAACTTCCCGGCCTTCGCAGGAGCAACCATGAATTATCGTCACGCCTTCCATGCCGGCAATCACGCCGATGTGTTCAAACACCTGACCTTGACCCGCCTCATCGCCCTGATGTCGCGCAAGGAGCAGCCGTTTGCCTATCTCGACACTCACGCCGGCATCGGTCTGTATGACCTTCAGGGTGATCAGGCCAACCGTACCGGTGAGTACCTGGAAGGCATTGCGCGTTTGTGGGATCAGCCGGATCTGCCGATCCTGACCGCGGATTACATGCAGGTGCTGCACGAGATGAACCCGGATGGCCAGTTGCGCTATTACCCAGGGTCGCCGGAGCTGGCGCGACGTTTGACTCGCCCGCAGGACCGCGTGTTGCTCAACGAGAAGCACCCGGAAGATGGCGTTTTGCTCAAGGACAACATGGCCGGTGATCGTCGGGTCAAGGTGCACCTGGGCGAAGGCTGGCATGTGTCGCGGGCCTTGTTGCCGGTGCCGGAGAAGCGTGCGGTGATGTTGATCGATCCGCCGTTCGAGAAGCTCGACGAGATGCAGCGTTGTGCCGCGTCGCTCAAGGAAGCGATTGGCCGGATGCGCCAGACTGTGGCGGCGATCTGGTACCCGGTGAAGGATCAGCGTGCGCTGCGTCGTTTCTACCAGGACCTGGCCGGTACCGGTGCGCCGAAGTTGTTGCGGGTGGAGTTGCTGGTGCATCCGCTGGATACGCCGAACAGCCTGAACGGCTCCGGACTGGCGATTGCCAATCCGCCGTGGGGGCTGGAGGAGGAGTTGCGTGAGCTGCTGCCGTGGTTGTCCGAGAAGCTTGGACAGACCCAGGGTGGGTGGCGGATGGATTGGTTGATTGCCGAGTAACAAGCGGCATGGTCAAAAGATCGCAGCCTGCGGCAGCTCCTACAGGGTTATTCGTACACCTGTAGGAGCTGCCGAAGGCTGCGATCTTTTGCTTTAGCGATCAGATCGGGCAAGTCACGCCTGTACCGCCGATCCCGCAGTAGCCTTCCGGATTCTTGGCCAGGTACTGCTGGTGATACGTCTCTGCAAAGTAGACGGTCGGGGCCTGGTCGATTTCGGTGCTGATTTCACCGAGGCCGGCCTTGGACAGTTCAGCCTGGTACGCTTCCTTGCTCTTGAGCGCGGCGTCCAGTTGTTCAGGCGAGGTGGCGTAGATCACCGAGCGGTACTGGGTGCCGATGTCGTTGCCCTGACGCATGCCCTGAGTCGGGTTGTGCAGTTCCCAGAACATCGCCAGCAGTTCCTGGTAGCTGACCTTGGCCTTGTCATACACCACCAGCACCACTTCGGCGTGGCCGGTCAGGCCCGAGCAGACTTCTTCGTAGGTCGGGTTCGGCGTGAAGCCGCCAGCGTAACCCACAACCGTGCTGACCACGCCGTCGCGCTGCCAGAAGCGGCGTTCCGCGCCCCAGAAGCAGCCGAGGCCGAAGATCGCGAAGTCGACGTCTTCGAAGAACGGGCCAAGCAAGGGGGTGTCTTTAAACACAAAGTGCTTTTCGGGCAGGGTCATTGCGGTTTCGCGACCGGGCAGAGCTTGTTCTTTAGTAGGGAGCACGTTTTTGTTCACCAGAATTTCCGAGCGCAGAACCATGATCAGTCCTCTCAGTCAGGATGGGTTGTAAGTAAGCAGACCGTTAGTGTGCCCAATGCCGGCCAGATACGCACTACCTTGTGGGAGCGGGCTTGCTCGCGATGAGGGCATAACTTTCAGCATCAATGTCGACTGATCCACCGCTATCGCGAGCAAGCTCCCACAGGTTCTGTGTTTGTCAGGCGATTGGGCCACGCGGGTAGCGTTTGAGCTTTTCGATCAGCTCATTGCCCGGGATCGGACGGTCGAACAGGTAGCCCTGGCCGACGTCGCAGCGGTGACGGCGCAGGAACGACAACTGATCGGCGGTTTCGATGCCTTCAGCCACGACCTTGAGTTTCAGGTTGTGGGCCATGGCGATCACCGCGGAGGTGATTTCCATGTCGTCCTGGTTGTCCGGGATTTCGTGGATGAAGCTTCGATCGATCTTGATGATGTCGATGGGGAATTTTTTCAAGTAGCTGAGCGACGAGTAACCGGTGCCGAAGTCATCCATGGCCAGGGTCAGGCCCAGGCGCTTGAGCTGGTCGAGTTGCAAGTGGGTGTCTTCGGTGGCCTCCAGCAGCAGGCCCTCCGTTAACTCAAGCTCCAGCAAATGCGCGGGCAGGGCTTCTTCCTTGAGGATGGTGGCGATGGAGGCCACCAGGTCCGGATCGGAGAATTGCTTGGGCGACAGGTTGATCGCCACTTGCAGGTTGCCCAGGCCGGCGGCGGTCAGCGCTTTGCTCATGCGGCAGGCCTGGCGGGCGATCCATTTGCCGATCGGGATGATCAGCCCGGTTTCCTCGGCGACGCTGATGAACTGATCCGGGCGGATCATGCCCTTTTCCGGATGATCCCAGCGCAGCAGTGCTTCCATGCCCAGCAAGCGACCACTGCGCAGGCACAGCTTGGGCTGGTAGAACACGTCGAGTTCGTTCTGGGTCAGGGCGCGGCGCAAGTTGTTTTCGACGAACAGCTTGTAGCTGGCCTCGGCGTTCAATGCTTCGGTGAACACTTGCACCTGATGTTTGCCATTGGCCTTGGCCTTGTGCAGCGCCAGCCCGGCGTTGCGCATCAAGGTTTGCGGGTCGCGCCCGTGCAGCGGCGCGCAGGCCAGGCCCACGGACCCCGTGACACTGATCAACTGGTTGTCGACGAACATCGGTTTGTCGAGGGTCGCCAGCAACTGATTGGCCACTTGCTGACCCATCGTGAGGTCACTGTTGTCCAGCAACACGGCGAATTCGTTACTGGCGAATCGCGCCAGGCTGCCGCTCGGGATCAGGCTGTTGCGCAGGCGTCGGGCCAGACTGATCAGCAATTTGTCGCCAGTCTGGTGGCCGAGGCTGTCGTTGATCCGCTTGAAGTTGTCGATGTCCACCAGCAACAGGCTGATCGGCGCGTCGCTGTCGCGGGCGAAGCGTTCGTCGAGGTTGCGGATGAACGCCGGGCGGTTGCCGAGATTGGTCAGGTTGTCGGTGTAGGCCAGTCGCTCGATGCGCTGCTGAGCGAGCTTGGTCTGGGTGATGTCTTCGTAGATGCCGATGTAGTGGGTCAGCTCGCGGTTGTCGCCGTACACCTTGGAGATCGACAACTGGCCCCAGTAGGGTTCTAGGTTTTTCCGGCGGCTCTTGAATTCGCCCTGCCAACTGTTGCTCTTGGCCAGTGCCGAAGGCGCGTCGAACAGCAGTTCGCTGAGGTTCTCCAGGGCCGGCAGTTCCGACAGGCGCTGACCGTGCACTTCTTCGGTGGAGTACTGGGTGATGGCGGTGAAGCTCGGGTTGACGTACTCCACCACGCCATCGCAGTTGACCAGCAGAAAGGCGTTGGCACTTTGCTCGACCGCACGCTGGAACAGGTGCAGGGCGCTGGTTGCGGTGCGCCGGTTGTGGTTGCTGATGACCTGGGCGAACTGGTCGGCCAGTTCTCCGGCGAAGGCGATTTCATCGGACTGCCAGGCACGGGTCGCACCGATTTGTTCCAGGCACAAAACGCCCACCACCTGGCCATCGACACGGATACTGGCGTCGAGCATCGCGTTGACGTCGCGCGGGCGCAGGCTTTCGGCCATCTCCCGGGTGCGCGGGTCGTGCATGGCGTTATGGGCGTCGATGGCACGGCCTGTGTGCAGGGCGTCGAGGTAGTCGGGGAACACGCTGACGTCGATCGGTTGCGGCAGCAGGTATTCCTGATTCGTGCGGTGATAGGCCGAGATCGGCACCAGCATCGAACCTTCGAGGCTCCACAGGCTGGCGCAGTCGATTTGGTAAATGTCGCAGGCGCTGCGGGTGATCAACTCGGCGGCTTCGCGCAAGGAGTTGTTGCTGCTGTAGCGCTGACGGGTAAGCAGCAGGATCAGGTCCTGCTGGGCACGCACCCGGTCCAGATGCAGCAATTGCTCCTGTTGGGCGCGCTGATTGAGCTCCAGGGCGATTTGCAGGCGCGAGTTCTGGGTTTCCAGGTCCAGGGCTGGTTGCAGCGGGTCATCCTCGAACAGGCCGTCAATGACCAACAGGTAGCCGCGCAACAGGTGGCGATTGTGTTGTTTGTAGGCTTCGCCCAATTCCAGCAGATTCAGGGAGCCGGAGGCCGTATGCAGGGTGTAGCGGATCAGGTAATGCGTGCTTTGGGTCAGCTGTTGCTGGACCGCGTCATGAAGTTGATAGCGCGCTTCCGGCTCCATCAGGCTGGCGTAGGGCGAACCTACCAGTGCACACAGCTCCACGGCGGGCAGGCCGAACTGGCGTTCGCAATTGGGATCGAGAAACAGGAGCGCCCAGCTGGGTTCATTAAGCCGTTCGAAACGCAGCATGCCGAGCCGCGAGGGCACAGGCAACTGCGTCACTACCTCGGCCACCATACGGCTGGCGGCATCGGGTTGGCTTTTCATGGAGGGAAACTCGCTTCGAATATGCTGAACGCGCTGGGCTCACGCCCTCTTTACTGTTGCCTGCGGCAAGGTTGCATCATTGCGACACCGACTGACAAGAGAGATGAAGGCCAAGTGCTATAAGAATATGTCGGCAGGCGCGAAGAATTCTGCAGTTCCCGGTAAAAAGTATTGCTATTGATCAGATCGCAGCCTTGAGGGGGCGTCTCGAAGGCTGTGATTTTTTGCCATCAACGCAAATTAATGCCTGTCGATTGCAGCCACTTGCCGTCCCGATCGTGGTAATTCACCTGAATGCGTTGTGCATCGATGACCAGGTGCGCGAAGTTATCCTGACTGATGACTTTGCCGGTCAATTCCTGCCGATATGCGCCAGCAGCGTTCTGTGCCAGCGGCCGGTCGAGGATAAAACTGGATTGACTGGCATAGGGCAGCAGTTTGGTGTTGCACAAGGGTGACGACACGATGGTGTGCACTTCGAAGTCCGGGTCTTCGCTGTGGGTCAGTCGACTGGTCAAGGAGGCGTGGACGTCACCGGACACGAAAATGACATTCTTCAACCGGTGCGAACGAATGGTCTCCAGCAACCGCAGCCGTTGCCCGGGAAAACCGGCCCAGGCGTCATCCCCATCCTGTTTGGCGTCGGGAAAGAACATGACGCTGGTAACCACCAGCTTGACCCGGGCGGGGCTGTTGATCAGCCATTGGCACAAGGCATGTTCCTGTTCGACATCAAGCATGCGTCGATCATCGGCGGACAAGTTGCGTCGGGTGCGACTGTCGGTGACGAACCATTCGATATCGCCATCGGCGAACTGATACCAGTAGTGATTCGGAATCCGGCCGATCCGGCCATCGTCAAGTAGTTCAAATACCGGGCTGTGGCTGGCTTGATATAACTCATATGCAGTGATGGCGTTTTTGTATAGCGCTTCATCGGCCGGTCGTTTCTTGTCCGGCCAGTTATCTTCAATTTCATGATCGTCGAGGATCATGTAAGTCGATACATTGGCCATTAACCTGGAAATATGTGGCTGGGAAAAAGCGGCACGGTATTTTGCAAGTATTTGCTGATATTCGCGGTCAGGCGCAAAGAAGTTCAAGTCGTCGACATAGATCTGGTCGCCAGTCATCAGCGTTGCGCTGACCGGCGGGTCGGCTTGCTTTGCCAATTGAGCCATCGAGGCAAATATCCGGTCACCCAGTTGCGGTGCCGACGGGATGCCTGCGGTCATGCGCAGGTAACGGCATGAGCCGACGAAATAGGCCCGTGGCGTTCTGGCGGCACTGGACCGGGTGCGCAAGCGATAGAGCTCTTGCGGCCATTGCAGCGGCAGTTCCTGCAGCGAATCCGCGGTGTGTTCGGTACTCTGGGTGCTGAACCAGCCGGCCTGGTATTCGTACTCGGTATCGGCTGACAGGTTTTTGAGAACGATGACATCGGACATGTCCTGCAGGTTTGTCAGCCTTGCAAAGACACTGTCAAGCCATTGTTCATGCCCGGACTTCCGATAACGAATGCCGGCAAATACGGGGGCATTGTTTTGCGCTTCGCCGCGCACAAAAATACGCGCGTGATCAGTTGTTGTGTGGCCAATAATCGGGCCGACAGTGGGTTTTAGCATACTTGAGTCCATTCGCTGCCAGTTAATCAGGAAGTTGGTTGTTTCGGATGTAATTGGGTGTTCATCAGAGACTAATTATTTGGCCTGAATAAATACTTGGCAGAAATGGATTCAAGTTGTGGGCGATATCAGCCACAAATGTAGGAAGGTGTTCAAACAAGAACTTCAGGCAAAAAAAAGCCCCGCCAAATTGGCGGGGTTGAGGTACGAGCGTGGCGCTCGGAAACGTGGAACGCGACCGGCCCTCCGGTGAAGGAGGGCCGGTCGGTATTACAGGAGCATGGTGCGGATGTCGCCCAGCAGGTCGCTCAGACGCTTGGTGAAGCGTGCAGCAGCGGCGCCGTTGATCACACGGTGATCGTAGGACAACGACAGTGGCAGCATCAGTTTCGGCTGGAAGGCTTTGCCGTCCCAGACTGGCTGGATGGTGGCCTTGGAAACACCGAGGATCGCCACTTCCGGCGCGTTGACGATCGGCGTGAAGCCGGTGCCGCCAATGTGACCGAGGCTGGAAATGGTGAAGCAGGCGCCTTGCATCTCGTCCGACGAAAGCTTCTTGGTCCGGGCTTTTTCAGCCAGGGAAGCGGCTTCGGCAGCCAGCTGCAGCAGGCTCTTCTGGTCGACGTTCTTGATGACCGGTACCAGCAGGCCATCCGGGGTGTCGACGGCGAAGCCGATGTTCACGTATTTCTTGCGGATGATCGCTTTGCCGCTTGGCGCCAGCGAGCTGTTGAAGTCCGGCAGTTCCTTGAGCAGGTGTGCGCAGGACTTGAGCAGCAACGGCAGGACGGTCAGCTTGACGCCGGCCTTCTCTGCAACGGCTTTCTGGGCAACACGGAATGCTTCGAGTTCGGTGATATCCGCCGAATCGAATTGCGTCACGTGCGGCACGTTCAGCCAGCTGCGGTGCAGGTTGGCAGCACCGACCTGCATCAGGCGGGTCATCGGCACTTCTTCGATTTCACCGAAGCGGCTGAAGTCCACGACCGGAATCGGCGGGATGCCCGCGCCACCGGTTGCGCCGGCAGCAGCGGCCGGTGCTTCCTTGGCCTTCTGCATCATGGCCTTGACGTAAACCTGCACGTCTTCTTTCAGGATGCGACCGTGCGGACCGCTGGCGCCGACGGCGCTCAGCTCGACGCCGAACTCGCGGGCCAGTTGACGCACGGCAGGGCCGGCGTGAACTTTCGCGCCAGGCTTGGCTGGAGCGGCAACCGGGGCAGCAGGTGCGGCGGCCGGTGCAGCAGCGGCTGGAGTCGAAGCAGGAGCGCTCGGAGCAGCAGCGGCAGGTGCCGGTGCAGCAGCCGGTGCAGCGCCTTTGACTTTCAACTTGAGGATCAGGTCGCCAGTACCGACTTCGTCATCGAGCTTGATGGAAACGCTTTCCACCACGCCAGCGGCTGGCGATGGAATTTCCATGCTGGCCTTGTCGGATTCCAGGGTGATCAGCGACTGGTCGGCCTCAACGGTGTCGCCGGCCTTGACCAGGACTTCGATGATCTTGGCCTTGCCCGCCGAACCGATGTCCGGAACGTGGATGTCCTGGACGCTGTCGGCAACCGGTGCAGCCGGAGCTGCTGCAGGTGCAGGTGCAGCGGCAGCAGCTGGAGCGGCAGCCTGGGCCGGGGCGGCAGCCGGTGCCGCAGCACCTGCCACTTCCAGATCCAGGATCAGGTCGCCGGTGCCGACTTCGTCGTTGAGCTTGACGCTGATGGCCTTGACCACGCCAGCGGCAGGCGACGGGATTTCCATGCTGGCCTTGTCGGATTCCAGGGTGATCAACGACTGATCAGCCGCGACGGTGTCGCCGACCTTGACCTGGATCTCGATGATCTGGGCCTTGCCCGACGAACCGATGTCCGGCACGTGCACTTGCTGAACGCTGGCGGCAGCCGGCGCAGCAGCAGGGGCAGCAGCCGGTTTGGCTTCAGCCTTGGCCGCCGGCGCAGCGGCAGCCGCAGGGGCTGGCGCAGCGGCACCTTCGACTTCCAGCTCCAGCAGTTCGTCGCCTTCTTTCAGGCGATCGCCCAGCTTCACTTTCAGGCTCTTGATGATGCCGGCCTTCGGCGCAGGCACTTCCATGCTCGCCTTGTCCGACTCAAGTGTCAGGATGCTCTGGTCGGCTTCGATACGGTCGCCGACCTTCACAAACAGTTCAATTACTTCACCTTCACCGCTGCCGATGTCAGGTACGCGAATGAGTTCGCTCACAGAATCTCTCCTCAGCAGTCCAGTGGGTTGCGTTTTTCCGGGTTGATACCGAACTTGGCGATGGCCTCGGCCACAACCTTAGGTTCGATGTCACCACGGTCAGCCAGTGCTTCCAGGGCTGCCAACACCACGAATTGACGGTCGACTTCGAAGAAATGACGCAGTTTCTTGCGGCTGTCGCTGCGGCCGAAACCGTCGGTGCCCAGGACTTTGAATTCCTTGGACGGTACCCACTGACGGATCTGCTCGGCGAACAGTTTCATGTAGTCGGTAGAGGCAATGACCGGACCCTTACGGCCGTTCAGGCACTCTTCGACATAGCTCAGCTTAGGCTTCTGGCCAGGGTGCAGACGGTTGCTGCGCTCAACGGCCAGGCCGTCGCGACGCAGTTCGTTGAAGCTGGTAACGCTCCACACGTCGGCGCCGACGTTGAACTCTTCACGCAGGATCTTCGCGGCTTCACGGACTTCACGCAGGATGGTGCCGGAGCCCATCAGCTGAACGTGGTGCGCCGCTTCGCGGTTGTCTTCCTCGAGCAGGTACATGCCTTTCTTGATGCCTTCTTCGGCACCGGCCGGCATGGCTGGCTGCTGGTACGACTCGTTCATCACGGTGATGTAGTAGAAGACGTCCTGTTGCTCTTCGGTCATCTTCTTCATGCCGTCCTGAATGATCACCGCCAGCTCGTAGCCGTAGGTTGGATCGTAGGTGCGGCAGTTCGGGATGGTGGCAGCCAGCAGGTGGCTGTGACCGTCTTCGTGTTGCAGGCCTTCACCGTTCAGGGTGGTACGGCCGGCGGTGCCGCCGATCAGGAAGCCACGGGTGCGGCTGTCGCCAGCGGCCCAGGCCAGGTCACCGATACGCTGGAAGCCGAACATCGAGTAGAAGATGTAGAACGGCAGCATCGGCTGGTTGTGGCTGGAGTACGAAGTACCGGCAGCGATGAAGGAGCTCATGGCGCCCGCTTCGTTGATGCCTTCTTCGAGGATCTGGCCCTTCTGGTCTTCCTTGTAGAACATCACCTGGTCTTTATCGACTGGCTCGTAGAGCTGGCCGACGGAGGAGTAGATGCCCAACTGACGGAACATGCCTTCCATACCGAAGGTACGGGCTTCGTCCGGGATGATCGGCACGATGCGCGGACCGATTTCCTTGTCCTTGACCAGTTGCGCGAGGATCCGCACGAAGGCCATGGTGGTGGAGATTTCACGGTCGCCCGAGCCGTCCAGGATCGCCTTGAGGGTGTCCAATGGCGGAGTCGGGATGTTGAAACTGTGAGCGCGACGCTGTGGCACGAAACCGCCCAGTGCGCTACGGCGCTCGCTCAGGTAACGGGCTTCGGCGCTGCCTTCCTCCGGTTTGAAGAACGGCAGGTTTTCCAGCTCGTCGTCCTTGACCGGGATGTCGAAGCGATCGCGGAACAACTTGAGGCTTTCGACGTCGACTTTCTTGGTGTTGTGCGCAGTGTTCTTCGCTTCGCCGGCACCGGTGCCATAACCCTTGATGGTCTTGGCCAGGATGACGGTCGGTTGTTCCTTGTGGTTGACCGCTTCGTGGTACGCCGCGTAGACCTTGTACGGGTCGTGGCCGCCACGGTTGAGTTTCCAGATCTCGTCGTCGGACAGATCAGCAACCATCGCCTTGAGTTCCGGCGTGTTGAAGAAGTGTTCACGCACGAACGCGCCGTCTTTGGCTTTGTAGTTCTGGTACTCGCCGTCGATGACTTCGTCCATGCGGCGTTGCAGGATGCCGTCGACGTCCTTGGCCAGCAGTGGGTCCCAGAAACGGCCCCAGATGACTTTGGTCACGTTCCACTGAGCACCGCGGAACACGCCTTCGAGTTCCTGGATGATCTTGCCGTTGCCGCGAACCGGGCCGTCGAGGCGCTGCAGGTTGCAGTTGATGACGAAGATCAGGTTGTCCAGCTTCTCGCGGCCGGCCAGGGAGATCGCGCCCAGGGATTCCGGCTCGTCGCACTCGCCGTCGCCCAGGAAGCACCAGACTTTCTGTTTGCCTGGCTGGATGAAACCGCGGTGTTCCAGGTACTTCATGAAGCGTGCCTGGTAGATCGCCTGGATCGGGCCCAGACCCATGGATACGGTCGGGAACTGCCAGAAGTCAGGCATCAGCCAAGGGTGCGGGTAGGACGACAGGCCCTGACCGTCGACTTCCTGGCGGAAGTTGTTCATCTGGTCTTCGGTGATGCGGCCTTCCATGAATGCGCGGGCGTAAACGCCTGGCGAGGTGTGGCCCTGGAAGTAGATCAGGTCGCCGCCGTGTTCGTCGGTCGGGGCCTGGAAGAAGTAGTTGAAGCCGATGTCATACAGGGTCGCACTGGAAGCGAAGCTGGAGATGTGACCGCCGAGGTCAGAATCTTTCAGGTTCGTACGCATCACCATGGCCATCGCGTTCCAGCGTACCAGCGAGCGAATGCGGCGTTCCATGAACAGGTCGCCAGGCATGCGTGCTTCGTGGGTAACGGGGATCGTGTTGCGGTAAGGCGTGGTGATGGCGTAAGGCAACTGCGAACCGCTGCGGGTCGCCAGTTCACCCATACGGGTCATCAGATAGTGAGCACGGTCTTCGCCTTCTTTGTCGAGAACCGATTCCAGGGCGTCCAGCCATTCCTGGGTTTCGACGGGATCGAGGTCTTGCATGGCTTGCTCCAGGGCGGAAAGGCTACCAGAATCGGTTGCCTGAGTTAGCGACTGGCCTTGTGGGCAGACGTTATGAATTCTTGGATTGCCGACAGGTTGTTCCGGCGGCGTGTAGTTTTACTACAAATCTTCCGGCATTTCAGCCCGTCTAATGTATATACGAGTAGTAAAACTACAGATGAGCGGCTTGTGGCCCCCGGCTGCGTTGTGAGAATAATCGTTAAGGTTGGTCTTTTTCCAACTACAAAAGGTAAAAGCTTGATGCTGGCTGCCAAAATAAAAGAAATTTCAGCTATTTCTAACTTTTGTTCGACACTCATTCAGGTAGTGGGTTTTCGCAAACCACTACATGCAGTCCGTTGTACGCCGATCAAGGATAGACCATGAGCCTCCCTTCGCTTGCCGAACTGCCCGCCATTCTCCAGCCGTTTGTCACCCGCGCCGAGCAGTCGTTCCGGGCTGCCGTCGCCACTCTGGACGAGGATCACGGGCTGTCTGCCTGGTCGCCGGAGCGCTGGGCGCAATTTGCCCGCGTCACCGCCGCCAGCGATTTCGTGATTGAACAGTCTGTTCGTGACCCTTTGATGTTGCTGCAGCTGGTGCAGTCCGGTGAGCTGGACCGCAGCTACGCGCCGGGTGAATTGTGCGCGCAGATCGCGGCCGCCGTGAGCACGGCCGAGACCGACGATCTGCTTGGCCGTGCCCTGCGCCGCCAGCGCGCGCGCCATCAGGTGCGGATCATCTGGCGCGACCTGACCCGCCAGGCCGATTTGATCCAAACCTGCCGCGACCTCTCGGACATGGCCGATGCCAGCATCGATCAGGCCTATCAATGGTTGTACGTGCGGCATTGCCAGCAATTCGGCGTGCCAACCGGGCGGCGCAGCGGCGAGCCGCAGCAGATGGTCATCCTCGGCATGGGCAAGCTCGGTGCCGTGGAGTTGAACCTGTCGTCGGACATCGACCTGATTTTCGCCTATCCCGAGGGCGGCGAAACCGTCGGCGTGAAACGCGCGCTGGATAACCAGGAGTTCTTCATTCGTTTGGGCCAGCGGCTGATCAAGGCCCTGGACCCGATGACCGTCGACGGCTTTGTATTCCGCGTCGACATGCGCTTGCGCCCCTACGGTTCGGCGGGCGCGCTGGTGCTGAGCTTCAATGCGCTGGAGCAGTACTACCAGGACCAGGGTCGCGACTGGGAACGCTACGCGATGATCAAGTCGCGGGTGGTGGCCGGCGACCAGGTGGCTGGCGCGCAACTGCAAGAGATGCTGCGGCCGTTCGTTTACCGGCGTTACCTGGACTTCTCGGCCATCGAAGCGCTGCGCACCATGAAGCAGTTGATCCAGCAGGAAGTGCGGCGCAAGGGCATGGCCGACAACATCAAGCTCGGCTCTGGCGGCATTCGTGAAGTCGAGTTCATTGCCCAGGCGTTCCAGCTGATCCACGGCGGTCGCGACCTGAGCTTGCAGCAGCGCCCGCTATTAAAGGTGCTGAGCACCCTGGAAGGTCAGGGTTATCTGCCGCCGGCCGTGATCAGTGAGCTGCGCGAAGGCTACGAATTCCTGCGTTACACCGAACACGCGATTCAGGCGATCGCTGACCGTCAGACGCAAATGTTGCCCGATGGCGAGCAGGATCAGGCGCGCATTGCCTTTATGCTGGGTTTCGCCAACTGGACGGCATTCCACGAACAACTGATGTACTGGCGTGGCCGGGTAGCCTGGCACTTCGGGCAGGTGATCGCCGATCCCGACGAAGAGCAGGGCGCCGAAAGCGAAGTGGTGGTTGGCGGCGAGTGGTTGCCGCTGTGGGAAGAGGCTCAGGACGATGAGGCCGCTTGCCGCCAGCTGGAGGAGGGTGGTTTCAAGGATGCCCCCAAGGCCTTGAAAGCCTTGGCCGGTCTGCGCAGCAGTCCGCAATTGCGGGCGATGCAGCGTCTGGGACGCGAACGCCTCGATGCGTTTATTCCGCGTTTGCTGGCGCAGGCCGTGGAACATGCCAATCCGGATCTGGTGCTGGAACGCGTGTTGCCGCTGGTTGAAGCCGTGGCCCGTCGCTCCGCGTACCTGGTGCTGCTGACCGAGAACCCTGGCGCCTTGCGGCGTTTGCTGACGTTGTGCGCCGCGAGCCCCTGGATCGCCGAGCAAATCACCCGTTTCCCGCTGCTGCTCGACGAATTGCTCAACGAAGGCCGACTGTTCAAGCCGCCACTGGCGCCAGAACTGGCAGCCGAGTTGCGCGAGCGCCTGACGCGGATTCCCGAGGACGACCTCGAACAGCAAATGGAAGCGCTGCGTCACTTCAAGCTGGCGCACCGCTTGCGGGTGGCCGCCTCGGAAATTGCCGGCAGCCTGCCGCTGATGAAAGTCAGCGACTACCTGACCTGGCTCGCCGAAGCGATTCTGGAACAGGTGCTCGCACTGGCGTGGCGCCAGACCGTGGCCAAGTACGGCACGCCCCTGCGCACCGATGGCACCTTGTGCGATCCCGGCTTCATCATTGTCGGTTATGGGAAAGTCGGTGGCCTGGAACTCGGGCATGGTTCGGACCTGGACCTGGTGTTCATCCACGACGGTGATCCGCAAGCTGAAACCGATGGGCCCAAACCCATCGACGGCGCGCAATTTTTCACCCGCCTGGGGCAGCGGATCATTCACCTGCTGACGGCGCAGACCAACTCCGGGCAGTTGTATGAAGTGGACATGCGCCTGCGGCCGTCCGGTGCGTCGGGGTTGCTGGTGAGTTCTTTGGGGGCGTTTGCCCGTTATCAGGAGAACGAAGCCTGGACCTGGGAGCATCAGGCGCTGGTGCGGGCGCGCGTGCTGGTGGGCAGTCAGGATGTCGGCCAGGCCTTCGAGAAAGTCCGTGCTGCGATATTGGGCAAGGCGCGTGATTTGCCGACCCTGCGCCAGGAGGTCAGCGAGATGCGCGCCAAGATGCGCGATAACCTCGGCAGCAAGAGCACGGCGGCCGGCACCGGGGCAAATGCCTTCGAAGCCACGGCGCCGTTCGATATCAAGCAGGATGCCGGAGGTATCGTCGATATTGAATTTATGGTGCAATACGCGGCCCTGGCGTGGTCCGAAACACACCCGCCATTGCTGCGCTGGACCGATAACATCCGCATTCTGGAAGAGCTGGAGCACGAAGGGCTGATGCCCGTCGAAGATGCCAGCCTGTTGCGTGAAGCGTATAAAGCGTACCGTTCCGCCGCCCACCGACAGGCTCTGCAGAAGAACCCGGGGGTGATACCGGCCGACCAGTTCGCGGACGAACGGCAGCAGGTCATGCGGATCTGGCGTGAGCTGGGGTTACGCTGAAACGCGTCAGTTGCAGCGACAGGATTCAAAGGTGGGAGCGGGCTTGTTCGCGAAGGCGGAGTGTCAGTCGATAGAGATATTGGATGTGATGGCCCCTTCGCGAGCAAGCCCGCTCCCACAGTAGATCTGCAGTGTCAAATACCCAATGTGGGAGCGAGCCTGCTCGCGATAGCGGAGTGACAGTCGACAGCAATGTTGAAGGTGATGACCCATCGCAAGCCGCCATGCTCCCGCAGAGATTCTCGAGGCGGGGAGGCGTAGGCCTCCCCGGTTCGTTTATGGAAACCACATGAAAATTCTGATCGTTGGGCCCAGTTGGGTCGGTGACATGGTGATGGCGCAGACACTTTTCCAGTGTCTCAAGCAACGCCACCCGCAGTGCGAAATCGACGTGCTGGCCCCCGAGTGGAGCCGGCCGATTCTTGAGCGCATGCCCGAAGTTCGCCAGGCCTTGAGCTTTCCGCTCGGTCATGGCGTGCTGGAGTTGGCGACGCGCCGGCGCATCGGCAAATCCCTGGCCGGCCAGTACGACCAGGCGATCCTGCTGCCCAATTCCCTGAAGTCGGCGCTGGTGCCGTTCTTTGCCGGCATCCCGAAACGCACCGGCTGGCGTGGCGAATTCCGCTATGGCCTGCTCAATGACGTGCGCACGCTGGATAAGGATCGTTATCCGCTGATGATCGAGCGCTTCATGGCCCTGGCCTACGAGCCGGGCGTCGAGCTGCCGAAACCCTATCCGCGTCCGACGCTGCAGATCGACCCGGTCACCCGCGAGGCGGCGCTGGCCAGGTTCGGCCTGGCCCTCGACCGTCCGGTGTTGGCCCTGTGCCCCGGCGCCGAGTTTGGCGAGTCCAAGCGTTGGCCATCCGAGCATTACGCCAAGGTCGCCGAAACGAAGATCCGTGAAGGCTGGCAAGTCTGGCTGTTCGGTTCGAAAAACGACCACGCCGTCGGCGAAGACATCCGCGCGCGGCTGATTCCCGGCCTGCGTGAAGAATCGGT
The DNA here is from genome assembly GCF_000282295.1 of Pseudomonas sp. GM33. NCBI lineage: Bacteria > Pseudomonadati > Pseudomonadota > Gammaproteobacteria > Pseudomonadales > Pseudomonadaceae > Pseudomonas > Pseudomonas sp. GM33. Next base: position 6,863 of record NZ_AKJO01000038.1, on the reverse strand, counting down.
CAACCTCAGCGGCGGCACCTCGCTGGCCGAAGCCATCGACCTGCTGTCCTGCGCCGATTCGGTGGTGTCCAACGACTCCGGCCTGATGCACGTCGCCGCCGCGCTGAACCGCCCGCTGGTCGCGGTCTACGGCTCGACGTCGCCGGGTTTCACACCACCGTTGGCCGAGCACGTGGAAATCGTACGCCTGGGCATCGAGTGCAGCCCGTGCTTCGATCGCACCTGCCGTTTCGGCCATTACAACTGCCTGCGCCAGCTCATGCCGCAAGCCGTGAACGAAGCCTTGCAGCGGTTGCAAGGCACTGTGGTCGAGGTCAAATAGCTTGCGGGTTCTGTTGATCAAGACTTCTTCGCTGGGCGACGTCATTCATGCGTTGCCGGCGTTGACCGACGCGGCGCGGGCGATTCCCGGCATCAAATTCGACTGGGTGGTGGAAGAAGGCTTTGCCGAAATCCCGACCTGGCATCCGGCGGTGGGCAAGGTGATTCCGGTGGCGATCCGTCGCTGGCGCAAAAACATCTGGCAGACCATCAAGAGCGGTGAGTGGAAACGCTTCAAGCAAAGCGTTCGCGCCACGAAATACGACTTGGTGATCGACGCCCAGGGCTTGCTGAAAAGCGCCTGGCTGACCCGTTACGTCAAGGCACCGGTGGCCGGCCTCGATAAAAGCTCGGCGCGCGAGCCCATCGCTGCGCGTTTTTACAATCGGCGTCTGGCCGTTGCCCGTGGGCAGCACGCGGTGGAGCGAGTGCGTCAATTGTTCGCCATCGCGTTGGGCTATGACCTGCCAAAAGGCATGGGCGACTACGGTCTGAATGTCGAGCGCCTGGTGGAGTTGCCGCGCAAGAATCCGTACGTGGTGTTTCTGCATGGCACGACCTGGGACACCAAGCACTGGCCTGAAGCTTACTGGCGCGAGCTGACCGAACGGGTCGGCTATCTGGGCGTCGGGGTCAAGTTGCCTTGGGGCAATGCGCAGGAGAAAGCCCGCGCCGAGCGCATCGCCGCCGGTTTCAAGCACGCCGAAGTGTTGCCCAAATTGAACCTGGCCGGTGTCGGCAAGGTGCTGGCCGGCGCGCAAGCCTGCGTGGCGGTGGATACCGGCCTGGGCCACCTGGCCGCTGCGCTGGATGTGCCGACGCTGTCGCTGTTCGGCCCGACCAATCCGGGCCTGACCGGCGCCTACGGCAAAGTGCAGATTCACCTGGCCAGCGACTTCCCGTGTGCGCCGTGCCTGCAAAAGAAATGCACCTATCAACCGACGGCCGAAGATGCCCGTCAGTTTGACCTGAAACGCGAGTGGCCCCTGTGCTTCACGCGTCTGAACCCCGAGCGTGTCGCCAGCCGACTGAGCACGTTGTTAATGGCTGAGGAGCTGCGCTGATGCAATTGGCATTTGTCCTGTACAAATATTTTCCGTTTGGCGGCTTGCAGCGCGATTTCATGCGCATTGCCCTGGAGTGCCAGAAGCGCGGCCATCAGATTCGCGTTTACACGCTGATCTGGGAGGGCGACGTACCGCCGGGTTTCGAAGTGCTGGTGGCGCCGGTCAAGGCGTTCTTCAACCATCGACGCAACGAAAAACTCAGCGAATGGATGGAAGCCGACCTGGCCAAGCGCCCGGTCGACCGCTTGATCGGCTTCAACAAAATGCCGGGCCTGGACGTCTACTACGCCGCCGACGGCTGCTTCGAAGACAAGGCGCAGAACCTGCGCAACTCGCTGTACCGCCGTTGGGGCCGCTATCGCCACTTCGCCGAATACGAGCGCGCGGTGTTCGCCAAAGAGGCGAAGACCGAAGTGCTGATGATTTCCGAGGTCCAGCAGCCACTGTTCATCAAGCATTACGACACACCGCTGGAGCGTTTCCATCTGCTGCCACCGGGTATCGCCCAGGACCGTCGCCGACCGGCCGATGCCGATGACATTCGCGCCGGGTTCCGTGCCGAATTCGACCTCAAGGACGGCGAACTGCTGCTGGTGCAGATCGGCTCCGGGTTCAAGACCAAGGGTGTGGACCGCAGCCTCAAGGCACTGGCGGCATTGCCTGCCGAGCTGAGGAAGCGCACCCGGCTGTTTGTAATTGGCCAGGATGACCCCAAGTTATTCCAGATGCAGAGCGCGACATTGGGGTTGGGCGACAACGTCACGTTCCTCAAGGGGCGCAGCGATATCCCGCGTTTCCTGTTGGGTGCCGATCTGTTGATTCACCCGGCGTACAACGAAAATACCGGCACCGTGCTGCTCGAAGCCCTGGTGGCCGGCTTGCCGGTGTTGGTGAGCGCGGTGTGCGGTTACGCCCATTACATCGCCGAGGCCGATGCTGGCCTGGTGCTGGACGAACCCTTCGATCAGGCTCAGCTGACGCAATACCTGACCGGCATGTTGAACGACGCTCAAGCAAGGGCGGCCTGGAGCCGCAATGGTCTGGCCTTCGCCGAAACGGCCGACCTCTACAGCATGCCGCAACACGCGGCCGATGTGATTCTGGCGGAGCACGCTAAATGAAGTTGATGCTGGCTGAACCGTTCAAGAGCCTCTGGGCCGGACGCGACCCGTTCGCCGAAGTCGAGGGGCTCAAGGGCGAGGTGTACCGCGAGCTGGAAGCGCGCCGGACATTGCGCACGGAAGTCGACGGCAACGGATTTTTCGTGAAAATCCACCGTGGCATCGGCTGGGGCGAAATCTTCAAGAACCTGCTCACTGCCAAGCTCCCGGTACTGGGTGCCGGTCAGGAATGGAAGGCGATTCAGCGCCTGCAGGAAGCCGGCGTGCCGACCATGACCGCCGTAGCGTATGGCGAGAAGGGCAGTAACCCGGCCGACCAGCACTCGTTCATCGTTACCGAAGAGTTGGCGCCCACCGTCAGCCTCGAAGACTTCAGCATCAACTGGGTCAAGCAGCCACCCGAGCCAAAACTCAAGCGCGCGCTGATCGCCGAAGTCGCACGTATGACCGGCATGATGCACCGCGCCGGGGTCAACCACCGCGACTGCTACATCTGTCATTTCCTGCTGCACACCGACAAACCGGTGACCGCTGACGACTTCAAGCTTTCAGTGATCGACCTGCACCGCGCCCAGACCCGTCCGGCGATCACTTCGCGCTGGCGCAACAAGGATCTGGCCGCCCTGTACTTTTCCGCCCTGGACATCGGCCTGACCCGCCGCGACAAACTGCGTTTTCTCAAGGGCTATTTCCAGCAGCCGCTGCGGCAGATCCTGAGCGAAGAAGCCGGGCTGCTGAGCTGGCTCGATGGCAAGGCCAACAAGCTCTACGAGCGTAAACAGCGATACGGGGATGCGCTCTGATGTCGGGTTGGAAACTGGAGCCGGCCTACAGCGATCTGGCCGATGACTTTGGCAGCCTTGAGGCGGTGTTTGCGCTTCAGGGCGAACAATTGACCAAGGACCTGCTCTCCGAGGTCATTCGCGTTCAGCGCAATGGCGTCAACTATTACGTCAAGCGCTACGTGGGTGCCGGCAAAGGCTTGCGGCGTTACCTCGGCAAGCCTCGGGTGAAGATGGAGTGGCAGAACCTCAAGCGCTTCGCCAAGTGGGGCATTCCCACGGCCGAAGTGGTGGCCTGGGGGCTGGAACGTCGCGGTGCGGCCTACGCTCGCGGCGCGATGATTACCCGGGAACTACCGCGTACCGAAGACTTGTCGGCACTGGCCGAGCGCCGCGATCCGAAACTGTCGGATCGCGCCTGGGTCGATGCCGTCAGTCGTCAGTTGGCCCAGTACACCCGGACCATGCACGACCACCGTTTCACCCATAATGATCTGAAGTGGCGCAATCTGCTGATCGACGATGAGGCTCGACTGTTTCTGATCGATTGCCCCAACGGCGATTTCTGGCGCGGCTTCTGGCTCAAGTACCGCATCACCAAGGATCTGGCATGCCTGGACAAGGTCGCCAAGTATCAACTGTCGGCTACCCAGCGCCTGCGCTTTTACCTGCAATACCGCAACCGGACCCGGCTCAACGCCGCGGACAAGAAACGTATCCGGCACGTGGTGAGATTTTTCGAGGGACGCGAATGACTGATTTTCTGGCCGCTGAAGACCGTGCGCTGCTTGAGCGCCATGGTCTCGGCACGTTCGAGGCGCTCTGGGCCAAACAGCTCGATGCGGTGGACGAACCCAACACCGGTCGCGGCGGCTGGAGCAGCGTGTTTCGACTGGATCTGGAAGGTCATGGCTACTACCTCAAGCGGCAAAGCAACTACCTGACCCGCACCTTGCGCGCGCCGTTCGGCGAGCCGAGTTTCGCCCGCGAGTTTCGCAACATCTCCCGTTACCGGAAGATGGGCATTCCAGCACTGGAAGCGGTGTTCTACGGGCAGCGCAAGGTCAATGGCGAAGTCCGCGCGATCCTGATGACTCGTGCCCTGGACGGCTGGGACGACCTCGACTCACTGTTGCAGCGCTGGGCTCAACTGAGTCCTGAGCAGCACTCGGAAATCCTCAAGGCCAGTGGCGAACTGGCCCGGCAACTGCACGCTGCACGCCAGGTGCACGGGTGTTTCTATCCCAAGCACATTTTCATGCGTGCCACTGGTCACGGCTACCAGGCTCAGTTGATCGACCTGGAAAAGACCCGGCCGCTGCTGTACGGGCAGCGTGACCGAATCAAGGACCTGGAACCGCTGACGCGCCGCGCGCCCGAGTGGGGCGAGTCGCAGCTGCGGCAATTGCTGGCGGCCTATCTGGATCAGCCGCAGGACAGCTCGCTGATCGACAGCTGGCTGCAGCGCTTGACCGCCCGGCGCAGCCAAAAGGGGCCACGTTGATGCGTTTGTCCGACTTGAAATCCGCTGGCCGCCATCCGGCGTTGCCGCTGAGCGTTTCGCTGGCCGATGCCGCCGGTCCCGCCGATTTGCAACTGTTGAGCCTGTTGCGGGTATTGCCGGGGCAGCGTTATGTCGGTGCCGGTGTCTGGCGTGGCCGGCCGGTGTTGGCCAAGTTGCTGGTCGGCAGCAAGGCTGCACGGCATTTTCAGCGTGAACTGGACGGCGTGCGCCTGCTCTCCGACCAGGGCCTGACCACGCCGCAGTTGTTGGCCGACGGCCTGAAAGACGGCGAGGGTGGCTGGCTGCTGTTTGATTTCCTTGAGCATGCCGAAAGCCTGGGTGACACCTGGAAGCAGGTTGAGCAGCAGCCCGTACTGTCCGATGGGCAAGGGGCGGTGCTGGCCGAGGCGTTGGGTGCGATCGGTCAGATGCATCGCAAGGGCCTGTGGCAGGAAGACCTGCATCTGGACAATCTACTGCGCCAGGGCGGCCGCCTGTACCTGATCGATGGTGCCGGTATCTGCAGCGAGACGCCTGGCCAGCCGCTGTCGCGGCAGAAAGTCCTGGAAAACCTCGGGGTGTTCTTCGCCCAGTTGCCGAAGTCGATCGAGCCCTTCATTGAAGAGTTGCTGGTGTATTACCTGCTCAGCAACGGCGAGCACGCCTTGCCCATGGAGGCGCTGCAGAAGCAGATCGACAAGGTCCGCAACTGGCGCCTCAAGGACTACCTGATCAAGGTCGGCCGCGAGTGCACGCTGTTCAGCGTCCAGCGCGGGGCCTTCGGACTGCGGGCGATTCGCCGCGAGGAAGAAGCGTCGATGGTGCCGGTGCTGGAGCAGGCCGATGCCTTGCTCGATCAGGGGTATCTGTACAAGACCGGCGGCGCGGCGAGTGTCGGCAAGGTCGAAGTGGATGGCCGCACGCTGGTGATCAAGCGCTACAACATCAAGGGTTTTTCCCACTGGCTCAAGCGTTTCTGGCGCCCGAGCCGGGCCTGGCATTCATGGCGCGAAGGCAATCGCCTGGCGTTCCTCGGGATTGCCACGCCCAAGCCGCTGGCGTTGCTGGAGAAGCGTTTCCTGTGGCTGCGCAGCCGGGCGTACCTGATCACCGAGTATCTGCCGGGGCCGGACATCATCGAGCGTTTTGCGCCCTACGTTGAAAGCGGTGATGCACCGCAGGCCGAACTGGCGGCGCTGGATCATCTGTTTGCCGAGCTGATTCGTTTGCGTATCAGTCATGGCGATTTCAAGGGCCATAACCTGTTCTGGCAGCAGGATCGTTGGGCGTTGATCGACCTCGACTCGATGTGCCAGCACGGCTCGCTCGGCAGTTATGCACCGGCATATGCGCGGGATCGGGCGCGGTTCATGCGTAACTGGCCTGAAGGCAGTGCCCTTTATCAGGTCATCGATCAGCGTCTTCCCAAAGATATCTCTAGCGCTGGCTGAATCGGACCTTCGGTCCTTTCGCGGGCAAGCCCGCTCCCACAGTAGTTCCGGTCGCTCAGAAATCCCTGTGGGAGCGGGCTTGCCCGCGAAGGGGCCGGAACAGCCAACCGAGAAAGCAGACAGGTTCTTGTGAACCGTCCTACGCGATCTTGGGAAGCCATGAACTGTGGCCGAAATCACCCCGATGCTAGTTTGCCTGACGTTCTCGGAGGGCAGACTGTGTCGATCAAAATGGCAGTTTCATCAGGTGTTTTGTCCGTGTCGCTAATCGGCTGCGGGACCGCCGCTACGGTCCTCCAGGATGAAGCCGATGCAGCGCACGGGCTGCGCAGGCAAAAAACCTATTGTCAATCCATTCCCCGGGTCTATAGCGGCCTCGCTTATGACTTCTGCGTACTGAACGCACCGCCCGACCCCACGGGTGTCCTCGTACCGCTCATTTTGCTCGACCTGGCCCTGTCCGGCGCACTGGACACCGCCGTCTTGCCCTACACGATTTACCGGCAAAGCGTGGACGGCAATATCCTTGTCTACTGGCGCCCTTCGAGCGGCTGAAAATACCCCGAGATCCCCGCTGCAGTTGCTCGCCGCTTGTGGCTAAAGGCTAGCCGCCGCTT
>NZ_AKJO01000037.1:0-19057 GCF_000282295.1 Pseudomonas sp. GM33 | reverse complement strand
CAAGCTCGCTCCCACAGTGGATGTTGGTCGTGGGCTGGATTTGGTCGACGCCAAACAAATGTGGGAGCGAGCTTGCTCGCGATAGCGGAGTGTCAGGCGCTATTGATGTTGGATGGAATGGCCTCTTCGCGAGCAGGCTCGCTCCCACAGGGAAATTGCTATACATTTTCCGGCCGCCCCCTGCATGGTGAAACCGCTTCATGTCTCTCGCGCTCGAACGTCTAGTCGCTGGTACGCCCATCCCTTTCGCCGGCAATCGTGTCACTGTCGTCAGCCCCGAACTGGCGCAACGCTTCCAGCCGGGTGATCACCTGCTGGTGGAGCAGGTCAGCGGCGAGTTGTTGTTGATCCCCGTGGCGGACCAGCAAGCGGCCAACGTCGCAATCGAGCGCGCCCAGGCGGCGTTTACCGCGCTGTCGGCGGTGTCCGATCAAGCGATCAGCGCCTTCTTCGACCTGTTTGCCCAACGCCTGGAAACCCCGCAATGCTGGACCTTGATCGAGGCCGCCAACCAGGCCGATATCGAACGGGCCAAGGCGCGCGGCCGCTCGACCACCCGGTTGCTGGCCGATGAGCGTATGCGTCGCGACATGATCGCCGGCCTGCGCGCGTGGCGTGATGCCGCGGCCAGTCGGGGCAGGGTGATCAGCTGCGTCGAACACGATGGCTGGAAAGTCGAGCAAGTGGTCTCGCCGTTGGGCATTGTCGCGTTCGTCTTCGAAGGCCGGCCGAATGTGTTTGCCGATGCGGCCGGTGTGTTGCGCACTGGCAACACCGCCGTATTGCGCATCGGCAGTGATGCGTTGGGCACCGCCCAGGCGATCGTTACCCATGCACTGAACCCTGCATTGAACGACGCTGGCTTGCCGGCCGGTGCGGTGTCGCTGGTGGAAAGCGTCAACCACGCCGCCGGTTGGGCGATGTTCGCTGACCGGCGCCTGTCATTGGCGGTAGCCCGTGGTTCGGGGCGCGCCGTCAGTCAGTTGGGCAGCATCGCGCAGCAGGCCGGCACGGCGGTCAGCCTGCACGGCACCGGTGGCGCCTGGCTGATCGCCAACGCCGATGCCGACGCCCAGCGCTTTGCCGCGGTGGTGCGCAACTCCCTGGACCGCAAAGTCTGCAACACCCTGAACGTCTGCCTGATCCACCGCGACCGCGCCGCTGAACTGGTGCCGCTGTTCCTCGACGCACTCAAGCAGGCCGGCACCGCGCGGGGGCAGGGCTGCAAGCTGCACATCGTCGAAGGCAGCGAGTCGCACCTGGCGCAAGACTGGCTGACTGCAACGGTGGAGGTGTACCGCGCCGAGGGCTATCAGACCGAAGCCCAGGCCGAGCCGTTGCCGGAAGATCAATTGGGCCGCGAATGGGAGTGGGAAGAAACCCCGGAAGTCAGCCTGAAAATCGTCGACGACCTGGACAGTGCCATCGCCTTGTTCAATCGCTACAGCCCGCAATTCACCGTGTCCTTGATCAGTGAAAGTGCCGAGGCCCAGGAGCGTTTCTACAACGCGGTCAACGCGCCTTTTGTCGGCAATGGCATCACCCGTTGGGTCGACGGCCAGTACGCGTTGAACAAGCCGGAACTGGGTCTTTCGAACTGGGAGAGCGGGCGCCTGTTTGCGCGCAGTGCGATTCTCTCGGGTGATGGCGTGTTCACCATCCGTAGCCGCATGACCCAGATCGATCTGGGCGTCAAACGCTGAGACAGTGGAACCCGTGACCGCTGCAAGGGCGGTCACTTTTTTCAATAACCGGTGGTTCCGGTCAAGCGGCTTTGATCGCCTTGGCCGATACCGCACAAGTGCCCGGATGCTCGACCAGCGACACAAAGCTGCGGCTGTCGGCATCCAGCGCGTCGATCGAACCGGTCTCGATGTCGTACACCCAGCCATGCAGGTTCAACAGGCCTTTTTCCTGGGCCAGTCGCACGCTCGGGTGCGTCTGGATGTTGGCCAATTGGGCGATGACATTCTCCCGTACCATCGAACTGACCTTGGCCGCTTCGCTGACATGTGGCCGGGCTTCGTTGATCACTTTCGCCGACTCGGCGTGTTGCAGCCAGCCGCTGACGGCGGGCAGGTGATCCATGCAGGTGCACTTGGCCACCGCCGTCATGGCGCCGCAGTCCGAATGGCCGCAGATCACGATGTCGGTCACGCCGAGCACCGCGACGGCATATTCGACCGTGGCCGATACGCCACCTGGATGCGGGCTGTAGGACGGCACAATGTTGCCGGCGTTGCGGATCACGAACAGTTCACCGGGCTCTTGCTGGGTCAGCAGTTCCGGCACGACACGGCTGTCGGAGCAGGTGATGAACAACGTGCCCGGATGCTGTGTGGTGGCCAGGTGCTTGAACAGGTCGGTGCGTTGCGGAAAGGCTTCTTTCTGGAACTTCAAAAAACCGTCGATGAGCGCTTTCATGATCGAGTCCTCATGGGTGGGCAGGGTTCGGCCCGCACGGAGCGTACGGGCCGGTATCAACTTAGAAAGGACGCAGTGGCAGGAACTTGCCGTCGAGGGTGATGACGGCGCGGGAGCCGCCTTCCGGATCTTCGACTTTCTTCATGTCGAGCTTGAAGTTGATCGCGCTGATGATGCCGTCACCGAACTGCTCATGGACCAGGGCTTTGAGGGTGGTGCCGTAGATCTGGATCATTTCGTAGAAGCGGTAGATGGTCGGGTCGGTCGGCACACCCGAAAGGCTGCCGCGCAGCGGGATGATCTGCAACCGGGCCACGGCGTCGGCGTCCAGTTCGAGTTTGTCGCCGACCACTTTGGCGGCGCTTTCCGGCAGCGGGTGCTGACCGAGCAGGGCGGCGGTGACGTAGGCCAGGCTCAAGCCGGTGCCATCGGCGAGGTCCTGCCACGACAGGTTCTTGCGCGCCTTGGCATCAAGGACAGAAGTGGTCAGGGCCAGGCTTGGGTCGTTGTAGGCGTGGGACTGTTGCATGGTGATTCTCCTATCGGGAGTGGCGTTGCTTGGGTGTGGGGCCATCTTCTGCCGATCCATCCATAGCGTCCAAGACCAATGTACAATGCAACGCATAAGCACTGCCTATAGATGGAGAGTCCGATGTTGCTTCGCCATTTGCGTTACCTGCTGGCGGTGGCCGACCAGGGGGGGTTCACCCGCGCCGCCGAAGTGCTGCATGTGTCCCAGCCGACCTTGTCGCAGCAGATCCGCCAACTGGAGGAATCACTGGGGGTGAGCCTGTTCGACCGCACCTCGCGCACGGTCAGGCCCACTGACGCCGGACAGGCTTACATTGAATGCGCGCGACGGGTGCTGGTGGAGCTGGAGGCGGGCAGGCGTGCGTTGCATGACGTAAAGGATTTGTCCCGCGGCACCTTGCGCCTGGCCATGACGCCAACCTTCATGGCTTATCTGGTCGGGCCGTTGGTGCGCGACTACGTGGCGCGCTACCCGAACATTCACCTGGAGATCTTCGAGTTGTCGATGGACGGGATCGAAGCCGGGCTGGCGGATGATTCGCTGGACATCGCGATTGCGTTTGACCAGGTGAGAAGCGCTGACATCGAATCGATCCCGGCGTTTACCGAGACCCTGGGGTTGATGGTCGGGCGCGATCACCCGCTTTACGAGCATCAGGACGCGTTGTCCGCGCAAGAGGTGGCTCAACTGGAGTTTGCGCTGTTGACCCCGGACTACATCACCCGCACCTGCATCGATGAGTTTTTCGCCAAGGCGCAGATCACGCCCAAAGTGGTGATTGAAGTGAACTCGGTCAACACGCTGCTGGAAGTCATCCGGCACTCCGCCATCGCCACCATCCTGCCGGAACCCATCGCCACGCAGGATCGGGCATTGCGCAAGCTTTCCATGCAGGGCGCAGCGCCAGAGCGCGGGGCTGCGTTATTGCGGCGCAAGAACAACTACCACAGTGCGGCGTCGGTGGCGTTTGTGGAGCTGGTGTTGGGCTCTGATCTTTTCTGATCACCGCGATCCCTTGTGGGAGCGAGCCTGCTCGCGAATGCGGTGTATCAGATAAAACCATGCCAACTGATACACCGCATTCGCGAGCAGGCTCGCTCCCACAGTTGATCTTCGTACGGGCATAAAAAAGGCCTGCTCCTTATTGGGAGCAGGCCCTGTTTTTCAATAAGTCAGTGACGACTCATTCAATTAGTAGAACCGGTCAATCACCCGAACTTCGTTCTGATTCTGCATCGAGGCCCAAGCCTGTTTCAGGGTTTGCAGAACATTACCGATGAAGTCCTTGTCGGCCGCGGCCTTCTTGCCGACATAGCCCTGGCCGCGACGGTACATCTTCAGTCGGGCGAGCAGGTTCTGGTTGTTCTGGTCGAACTCTGCTTCGTGGGCGTGCGGCGACAGGGGGTCGATATGAACCTGGCCACACTTGCTGATCCAGAGAATATGGCTGTCGTGGCTGTCTTTCTTTGCAGCGAACATACGAGCCAGTTCATCGATAGTTGGTTGATTGTTCAGATTCATCATAAAGCCCCTTGACCAATTGGTGATCTTTCAAAGTTGATTCGCTAATACAGGTAGCCCATCGGTTAGTTGATCCCTGGCACCGAAACCAGGACGTCAGCGTTCGACCGCCTTATCGGGCGGGGTCCTGCGTCTGTTGCATGTAGTCGTGTTGAATAACTGCTACGCAATAGCGTCACAACGAAGAGAAGCGGCGAAAACCTTAAGGCCACTGCCGACATTTTCAGGGTCGGCCACAAGCATCATGAGGATTGCTCGCCAAGACTTCTCGCCCTTGTACTGGACGTTCAGGCCAGGTCAGCTTCTTCAATCTGCCTTGTGGGCAGCGTGTATCCGGGAAAAACAGCTCGGCGGTCAGACGAGCTTGCTCAAACGTGTTGCCTGTACTCCCGATCGGGGAGACGTCTGCATCATGCAAGGGCAAAACGGAGGCGTCAACGGTTTTGTAGTGATTATTTTCAGTCACTACATATTGTCGGACAAAGCTGTTCGGAATTAGCGGTGGGAGGCGAGGGTGTGTCGGTCAGGACGACAAAGGCGGACACTCAAAGCGGTAAAAAGTGCAGGGATGACCGTCTACCACCTGCTGATGCAAGGTGAACGCGTCAACGCCGAGCCCCGGCATCACGGTGGCCCAGAACAGGCGTGCCGGCTGATTCGCCTCGAGATGGAAAATCTGCCATTGACCGGGGAATTGACTCAAGAGGGTGGAAACGACAAATCGCGCGACACCCCGGCCACGAAAGCGTCGACTGACAAACAGATAGCCGATGTTGTAGTCGGCAGCGGGGAGGTGAGTCCGGTTATCCACGGTCACGAACCCGGCCAGTTCCCCGTCGACCTTGATCAGGAAAGGGCGGGTGGCCGGGTGTCGCCAGTACTCCGGCATGGGCCGGATGTTGAAGAATCCGGATTCACCCAGCTTTAGCGGCAGCCATTCGCTGAAGTCGTAGGTGTAGAACTGCATCAGGTTTTCGATGGTTTCCAGTTCGTCGCGTTGGGCGGCGTGCAGTGCTATCGAAGACATACGGGGTGGCTCCTGACCGGCCAAGGGACACCATTGATTATGGTCGGCATCGCACGAACTGTGGCGAGGGAGCTTGCTCCCGTGGAGTCGCGAAGCGGCTCTCGCTTTCAAACAAAATCATTGGGCCTGCTGCGCAGTCCAGCGGGAGCAAGCTCCCTCGCCACAAAGGCTCAGTGTCAGGTTTACGTTTTGCTTGCCGGCTTTGCCCTGCGCTTGGTGCCACTCGATGCTTTGCGCGGGGCGCTCTTGCGCTTTTTCTTCCAGGGGGCTGCGGCGGATCCGCTGGGCGGTGGACCGCTGATGGTCAGGCTCAGTCCGGCGCAACGGCTGACCTGCTTGCTCATCCACGCCGCCTGTTTGGTGACGAACTCCTCAAGGCTCATTTCCCCGCTTTGCACCATGTCCAAGGCCTGTTCCCAGATCGCCGTGGTGCCCGGGTCGGCGATGGCCCGCGGCACGGCGTCGATCAGGCTGAACGCGGCCGGCGTGGCGGCCAGGGCCTTGCCGTTCTTGACCAGATAGCCACGGTCGAGCAGGCCCTGGATGATCGACGCACGGGTCGCTTCGGTGCCGATGCCGGTGGTGTCCTTGAGCTTTTGCTTGAGCAGCGGGTCTTCCACCAGTTTGGCGACGTTCTTCATGGCCTTGATCAGATCGCCTTCGGTGAACGGCTTTGGCGGTTGCGTCCAGAGGTCCTTGAGTTGCACGCCGGCCACTGCGCAATCGATGCCTTCGGCCAGGTTGGGCAGTGTCTGTGGCGCTGGAGCTTCGCGTCCCCTGGTCGCAGCCAATGCCTCGGGCAGGGCGCGTTTCCAGCCCGGCTCGATGATCTGCTTGCCGACAGCGCGCAAGGCTTCACCGGCACAATCGAAGTCGGCCTGGGTGCGGTCGTATTCGTGATTGGGCAGGAACTGCGCCAGATACCGCGCGCGGATCAGCGTGTAGACCGCGCGCTGCTTGCCTGCCAGCTTGTCGAGGTTCTTCGCCGCAGCGGTGGGGATGATGCCGTGGTGAGCGCTGACCTTGGCATCGTTCCAGGCCCGTGAGCGCCGTTGCGGATCAAGGTGATCGTGCAAGGCGTTCAACGCCGGGTCGGCCTGGCGCAACGCCGCCAGAATGGCCGGTGCCTCGCTGTGCTGGCTGAGGGGCAAGTAGCCGCAATCGCTGCGCGGATAGGTGATGACCTTGTAGGTTTCGTACAACGCCTGGGCGATGTCCAGGGTTTCCTGGGCGCCCAGGCCGAGCTTCTTTGAGCAGACCTCCTGCAGGGTGCCCAGGTCGAACGGCAGCGGGGCCACTTCGCGCATCCGTTCGGTGCGCAACTTGATCACCCGCGCACTGGCCGCGCCGCGCATGGCGTCTGCTGCTTGCCGTGCCAGCGCCTGATTCAGGCAACGGTCTTGATCGTCGCAAACCTCGGATGCCGCTCGCCATTGCGCGGTGAACGGGGTGCCGTTGTGCAGCAGTTGCACATCGATGGCCCAATAGGGGGCGGGCACAAAGTCGGCGATGCTGCGATCGCGATCCACTACCAGGCGCAAGGTCGGCGTTTGCACCCGGCCCACCGGCAGCACGCCTTGATAACCGGACTGGCGCCCCAGCAAGGTGAACAGCCGGCTCATGTTCATGCCGATCAGCCAGTCGGCCCGGGAACGCCCCAGGGCCGAGTGATAGAGGCTGAACGTCTCGTTGCCCGGTTTCAATGCCGCGAGGGCCTTGCGGATGGATGCATCGTCCAGGGCCGACAACCAGAGGCGGCGGATCGGCCCGCGATAGCGGCAATGCTCCACCAGTTCCCGGGCGATCATCTCGCCCTCACGGTCGGCGTCCGTGGCTATGATCAGTTCGGAGGCTTCCCCGAGCAGGCGCTTGACCGCCTTGTACTGGCTGGCGGTGCGCGGCTTGACGGTCATTTTCCATTTTTCGGGAATGATCGGCAGGTCGGCCAGCACCCAACGCTTGTAGCGCGCGTCGTAGGCATCCGGCGGTGCGGTTTCCAGCAGGTGGCCGATGCACCAGGTCACCGTGACGTCTGTTCCCAGCCAACAGCCATCGCCCCGGCGCCGGGCGCCGAGCACGGCTGCAATGTCTTTGGCCTGGGAAGGTTTTTCACAGAGGTACAGCCGCATAACCACCATCGTCGATCTATGTGTCAGGGGTGCACAGAATGGCGCTTGATGGACGCTGGAGCAATCTTTATCTGTATGGATGTACAGCTTGGTGTGTCGCTCCCGTTCGGCTGCGAAGCGGTCGCGAGGGTGAAACTTGGGTTATACCTGATAAATCGTGGTTTCAGGTTTGGGGCTGTTGCGCAACCCATCGCGGGCAAGCCACGCTCCCACATCATCGATTTGCAGGTCCATCACCGTCATGAGGAACGTATTCCATGAAAAGCTCCGGTCCTAGTCCTGTCATCACCATCGCCGAGCAGCCTGGCTGTCTGCTGGTGAGGTTTCACGGTATTCAAGTAGCCGCCTCGGCGCGGGCCCTGGTGTTGCTGGAGGCCAACTACCCGCCGGTGTACTACGTGCCGCGGGAGGATATCGACGAGAAATATTTCGCCCGCACCGACCACACCAGCTATTGCCCGTACAAGGGCGATGCGAGTTATTTCAGTCTGCAGGTGCCGGGGCATGAGAGTGCCAATGCCGTGTGGAGTTATGAGAACCCCAAGATATCGGTGCAGCAGATACGCGAATACGTGGCGTTCTACCCGGATCAGGTGAAGTTCGAGTTGCTTGACTCCGAGGTCTGATCGGGGGGGATCGCCGCGACGAGGGAGCCAGCTCCCTCGTCGGCAGGCATAACCTCAGTTCTTGTCGAGGTCGACGTTACGCGTCTCACGCAGGCATATCATCCCCACCACCAGGCTCACCCCGGTGATCACCACCGGATACCACAGCCCGTAGAAGATGTCCCCGGTGTACACCACCAGCGCGAACGACACCGTCGGCAGGAAGCCGCCGAACCAGCCGTTGCCGATGTGGTAGGGCAGGGACATCGAGGTATAGCGGATGCGGGTCGGGAACAGTTCGACCATCAACGCCGCCAGCGGGCCGTAGCACATGGCCGAGATGATGATCAGCGCGACAATCAGCGCCACGATCATCGGTTTGTTGATCTGTTGCATGTCCGCCTGTTGCGGGTAGCCGGCGAGGGTCACGGCGCCGCGCAGGGCGGCTTCGTCGAAACCATCGAGCTTCACGTCACCGACGCTCACCTGCACGCCACTGCCGGCCGGGGCCGCTAAGCTCTGGTAGGGCAAGCCCTGCTTGACCAGGAAGGTCTTGACCTTGTCGCACGGGCTGTCGAATTTCGCCTTGCCCACCGGGTCGAACTGGAAGGTGCAGGTGGCCGGGTCGGCCATCACGGTGATCGGTGCCTGGCGGCTGGCTTGGTCGATGGCCGGGTTGGCGTAGTGGGCCAGGGTCTTGAAGATCGGGAAGTACAGCGCGGTGGCCAGCAGCAGGCCGATCATCAGCACCGGTTTGCGCCCGACCTTGTCCGACAGCCAGCCAAAGAAAATGAAGAAGGGGGCGCCAATGGTCACGCTGACAATCAGCAAGCCGTTGGCCACGGCCGGGTCCATTTTCAGGAACTGGGTGAGGAAGAACAGCACATAGAATTGCGCGGCGTAGAAGGTCACCGCTTGCCCGGCATTGATGCTGAACAGCGCGATCAACACCACCTTGAGGTTTTCCCATTTGCCGAAGGAGTCGCGAATCGGCTGTTTGCACAGCTTGCCTTCCTCTTTCATTTTCACGAAGGCCGGCGACTCGTGCAGGCTCAGGCGAATCCAGGTGGAGATGCCCAGCAGCACGATGGAAAACAGGAACGGAATGCGCCAGCCCCAGACTTCGAACTGATCGCCGGTGAAGTAGCGGCAGCCCAGCACCACCAGCAGCGAGAGCAGCAGGCCCAGGGTCGCGGTGGATTGAATCCAGCTGGTGTGGAAGCCGCGTTTGCCCATGGGCGCGTGCTCGGCGACATAGGTCGCGGCGCCACCGTATTCACCGCCCAGGGCCAGGCCCTGGAGCATGCGCAGCACCACCAGGATGATCGGCGCGGCGATGCCGATGCTGGCGTAGGTCGGCAGCAGCCCGACACAGAACGTCGCCAGGCCCATGAGGATAATGGTGGCGAGGAAGGTGTACTTGCGCCCGATCATGTCCCCCAACCGACCGAACACCAGCGCGCCGAACGGCCGGACGATGAAGCCGGCGGCGAAGGCCATCAGCGCAAAGATGAACGCGGTGGTGTCGTTGACCCCGGCGAAAAACTGTTTGCTGATGACTGCCGCAAGGGCGCCATAGAGGAAAAAGTCGTACCACTCGAAGACGGTCCCGAGGGACGAGGCGAAGATGACTTTCTGGGTTTCCTGGCTGGTGCCCGCGCTGCGCACGGCTTCCAGGGTTTGAACATTTTCTGACATACCGGTATCCCTCACAGTGATTGTTTTTGTTGTTCCACTGGTGTTGCGTGTTCCATTTCAGGGGTAATGCTCAGTGTCCGTGAATCTAATGCGGTCCTTGTGGGAGCGGGCTTGCTCGCGAAGGCGTCGTGTCATTCAACATCAATGTGAATGATCCACCGCTTTCGCGAGCAAGCCCGCTCCCACAGGGTTGGTGTATATGTCTGGATTGAGAATCATCTGCGCAGCCTTCTCGGCAATCATCAGCGTCGGTGAGCAGGTGTTGCCAGAGGTGATGCGCGGCATGATCGAGGCATCGGCGATGCGCAGGCCGGGGATGCCATGGACCTTGAGTTGCGCATCGACCACGGCGTTGGCGTCGTTGCCCATGCGGCAGGTGCCTACGGGGTGGAAAATCGTGGTGCCGATGCGCGCGGCGGCTTCGTGCAGTTGTTCTTCGCTTTGCAGGCTGGCGCCGGGCAGGTATTCCACCGGATTGAAGGCGCGCAGGGCCGGCGCGGCGACGATACGTCGGGTCAGGCGAATGGCGTCGGCGGCGACCCGCAGGTCTTCCGGGTGGCTCAAATAATTGGGCTGGATCAGCGGTGCTTGTTGCGGATCCGCCGAGCGGATATCCACCCGGCCACGGCTTTGCGGGCGTAGATCGCAGACCGATGCGGTGAACGCCGGGAACCCATGCAGCGGTTCGCCAAAGCGCTCCAGCGACAGCGGCTGCACGTGGTATTCGAGGTTGGCTGATGTCTGTTCCGGCCCCGAGCGGGCAAAGGCGCCCAACTGGCTTGGCGCCATGGACAGCGGGCCGCTGCGGTCATACAGGTAGCGCAGGCCCATGCCCAGTTTGCCCCACAGGCTGCCGGCCATCTGGTTCAGGGTGCGGGCATTTTCCAGTTGGTAGATCAGCCGCAGTTGCAGGTGATCCTGCAGATTGCCGCCGACACCGGGCAGTTCATGGGCGACGCCAATACCCAGCCGTTCCAGCAGTGGGCGCGGGCCAATGCCGGAGCGTTGCAGGATGCCCGGCGACCCGACCGAACCGGCACAGAGGACGATCTCCTTGCGCGCCTTGAAGGTCTTCACCGCGCCTTGCCAGCGGGCGCTGACTGCAGAGGCGCGGCCATTGTCCAGCAGCACACGGTCGACTTCGACACCGGTCAGCACTGTGAGATTGGGGCGTTGGCGAATCGGCTTGAGAAACGCCTTGGCCGCGTTCCAGCGGATGCCGGCTTTCTGATTGACCTGGAAGTAGCCGCAACCTTCGTTGTCGCCCTGGTTGAAGTCATCGATGCTGGCGATGCCGCTTTGTTCGGCGGCACTGCGGAAGGCGTCGAGAATCGGCCACGACAGGCGCTGGCGTTCGACGCGCCATTCACCCGCGTCGCCGTGAAATTCGGCGGCGCCGGCGAAGTGGTTTTCACTCTGTTTGAACAGCGGCAACACGTCTTGCCAGCTCCAGCCGGGGTTGCCGTCGGCGGCCCAGCGGTCGTAGTCACCGGCCTGGCCGCGCATGTAGATCATGCCGTTGATGGATGAGCAGCCGCCCAGTACCTTGCCGCGTGGATAGCTCAGGGCGCGACCTTGCAGGCCCGGTTGCGCTTCGGTCTTGAAGCACCAGTCGGTGCGCGGGTTGCCGATGCAGTACAGGTAACCCACGGGGATGTGAATCCACGCGTAGTTGTCGCGGCCGCCGGCTTCGAGCAACAACACGCGATGTTTGGGGTTGGCCGACAGTCGATTGGCCAGCAGACACCCGGCCGGCCCGGCTCCGACCACGATGTAATCGTATTCATCAAGGGAAGCCTGCATCCCTGACCTCGTTTTGTTGTTCTTGTTGTCTGTCATCCTAGTTGTTAGCTTTCGTCAAAAGAATGTTAGTTTTTGCGCAGCCGCTGTGCGTTTTTAAACAGCATCCCGAACGGCCACGAACAAGGACGCTTCATGTTCGACTGGAATGACCTGCGGTTTTTTCTCGAGTTGCAGCGCAGCGGGCGTTTGCTCACGGCTGCCCGGCGCTTGAACACCACCCATGCCACCGTGGCGCGACACATCGAGGCCATCGAAAAGAGCCTGGGTACGGCATTGTTCGTTCAGCATGCCCAGGGTTATGAGATGACCCCGGCGGGCGAGGCGTTGCTTAAACACGCCGAGGCGATGGAGAACGTGGCGCTGCTGGCCCAGGAGGAAATCACCCAATCCACCGCGCCCCTGGGCAAGATCCGCGTCGGGGTGACCGAAGGCCTGGGCATCATGTTCCTGGCCAGTCGCATGAACGGCTTGTTCGAACGCTATCCGGGGCTGGAAGTGGAGCTGGTGGCGGTGCCGCGGTTTGTCAGCATCCTCAACCGCGAGGCGGAAATCAGCATCCACCTCGAACGCCCGGCCGCCGACATGCTGGTCACCCGCAAACTCACGGACTATCGCCTGGCGTTGTATGCCAGCCAGGAGTATCTCGACCGGTCACCGCCGTTGCGCAGTCGCGAGGACCTGGGGCGTCATGCGTGGATCGGCTATGTCGACGACTTGCTGTTCAGCCAGGAACTGATGTTCCTCAACAGCTTCTGCCGCAACCCGCAGGTGGTGTTTCACAGCACCAGCGTGATCGCCCAGCAACAGGCTGCGCGCTCGGGTCTGGGGATCGCGGTGCTGCCGTGTTATATGGCCAGTGCCGATCCGGGACTGGTGCCGCTGTTGCCGGCCGAAAGCATCCAGCGCAGTTACTGGATCAGCACTCGCCGGGAGCTGCACAAGTCGGTGCGGCTGCGGGTATTGTGGGATTATGTGGTGGAGTTGTGTGAGCGGGAGCAGGGGCTGTTGTTGGGCGGTGCCTGAACTGACGCCTTCGTCGGAACGCCGCCCGGAGCAAGCCCGCTCCCACAGGGGGAACGCATTCCAATGTGGGAGCGGGCTTGCTCGCGAAGGCGTCGGTAGATTCACAATTGATCTAATGGTTTAAGCGAGAATCTCAAATGCCGTGCTGGCCAGCCGCTCGCCATTGACCATGACATGCACCGCATGGCGCCCCGCATAATGCCGGCGGGTGGTGAGTTCCTTGATGTGTTGCCCACGGCTGACGGCTTCGCTGGCGTTGCCGGGCAGTGTCAGCGCCTTGAGCTTGAACACCTTCGCCGAGGTGCTGCCGTTGGCCTTGACGTAATCGATGGCGTAGTCGATCACCAGGCGCTGGCTGCTTTCTGCCGTGGATCTGATGGCAAACGACAGGGTGATCTTTTCTCCCAGGCCAATCACCGGCGGTTCGACTTTCACATCGACGATCTCGACTTCAGGCTTGCCGCCCGCGCCGATGATCGCCAGTGCCCGCTGGTTGCCCTGTTTGATCAGGCTGCGCAGGGCGTGCCTGGCGATCCATGCGGTGTGCCGGTTGTCCAGCGACCAGCCTTCGATCAGGTCCAGCACCCAGTCGGGGTGGTCCTTGGTGATGTCGTTGAGGTGGTTGGCCACGGATTTGCGCACGTACAGGCTGGTGTCGGCCTTGAGGTTGTCGAGGATTTTTGCGGCGAGTGTCGGGTCGGCCTGGACGGGTTCCAGGCGGAATGACCAGGGCAGGCGTGGCCGGCAACCTTCACTGGCCAGGCGGCGTACGTGTTCGTTGTCATCCAGTGACCATTCGTGCATCAGCTTGAGCGAACCCTCGAGGTCGCTGCGCAGAAAGTGGCGGATCGCGAATTCCGAAGAGCCGAAAGCGGTGAAGTACTTCAGTGCGTCCATCGACTGCTCGAACGCATGGGCGCCGTAGCGGGCGACGTAGTGCGGCAGGCACATGCTGACGAAACCGCTGTTCAGGCGCGGGGCGAGGGCGCGCAGCACCTGCAGCGATGCTTCATAGTCCAGCGGCAACACCGCGTGCAGGCATTCGCTGACCCGGGCCATGCGCTGCATGACGCTGAGGTCTGCCAGGCCGGACTGGGCTAGCTTCAGGAAGCGCCTGGCCTCGAATGGCGGATAGACCGCGGTCATTTCTGTGGCGATGTGCTTGAGGCGCTCGTCGTTGAAGATTTCCTTGAGGGCGGGGGCAGGTTGGTCAGCCATGGTGGTTCCTTTGAAATTGTGGTTATTCCGTCACACCGCGTTATCGTTCTTCGCGAGCAAGCCCGCTCCCACAAGGGGACTCTGCCAGGCTCAATATTTGTGAGCACCTCAGATCCAGTGTGGGAGCGGGCTTGCTCGCGAAGGGGCCCTCAAGTCCGCCTCATTTCTTGCCCGCCTGCTCCTGCAGTTGATCCGACTCGAACAACCTGGCCAGTTCCCCCCGCGCTTCCTGTGCCGTCTGCATCACTTTCACTGCGTCGTCATACACCGCGTGCTGGGCTTCCAGCACCTCTTCGTCGTGCTGCTTGAAACGCTTGATCCGTGCATCGGCCTGGGCATGGGTCAATCCCAAGCCGATCAGGGTTTGCCGGCTCATTTCCAGGCTCGAGAAAAAGGTCTCGCGCACGGCGTGGGCACCGACGTCCATCAGCCGGTGCACATGCTGACGGTTACGGGCGCGGGCGATGATTTTCATATGCGGGTAGAGCTTGCGCACCAGTTCGGCGGTCTTGATGTTGGTGTTCGGGTCGTCTGTGGCGATCACAAAAAACTCGGCTTCGCCGACCTTGGCCGCGCTGAGGATTTCCGGGCGCATCGGGTCGCCGTAGAACACCGGCACGCCACCAAAGCTGCGGGACAGCTCGATGGTTTCCACCGAGGTGTCGAGGGCCACGAACTTGATGTTCTGTGCGCGCAGAATCCGCG
The DNA here is from genome assembly GCF_000282295.1 of Pseudomonas sp. GM33. Taxonomy (NCBI): domain Bacteria; kingdom Pseudomonadati; phylum Pseudomonadota; class Gammaproteobacteria; order Pseudomonadales; family Pseudomonadaceae; genus Pseudomonas; species Pseudomonas sp. GM33. The sequence goes on along the minus strand of NZ_AKJO01000037.1, from coordinate 4,372 downwards.
CAACGATCTGGCCCATGCGGCCCATCCCGGCGATCACCACCCGTGGCGCGTCGGCGTCGATTTCGCGGAACTTCTCCGGTACTTCCACCGGTTGCACTTTCGGGCTGACCAGGCGTGCGCAAACCAGCAGCAATAGCGGCGTCACGGCCATGGACAGGGTGATGGTCAACACCAGCAGGTCATAAAGCCCGGCGGCGAACAGCCCATGATCGCGACCGATCTTGAACACCACAAAGGCAAATTCACCACCGGCCGCCAACACGATACCCAAACGGATCGCACTGACGTTCTTCAATCCTCCGGCCAGGCGGCCGACAATAAACAGCAGCGGCAGTTTGATCGCGATCAGCAGCAGGGTCAGGCCCAGCACCGCGACCGGCATGCTCAGCAACAGGCTCAGGTTCGCGCCCATGCCGACGCTAATGAAAAACAGCCCCAGCAACAGGCCCTTGAACGGTTCGATCTGGGCTTCCAGTTCATGGCGATACTCGGAGTCCGCCAGCAGCAGGCCGGCGAGGAAGGCGCCAAGGGCCATGGAAATGCCCACCAGTTCCATCAACCAGGCCGTGCCGATCACCACCAGCAACGCGGTGGCGGTGGAGACCTCCGGCAACGCGGTCTTGGTCACCACGCGGAACACCGGCCGCAGCAGGTAACGCCCGCCGATCACCACCACGGCGATGCTGGCTAGCACTTGCAGTCCATGGTTCAGGTTTTCGCTGGCGCTGGTGCTGTGATCGCCACCGGCCAGCAACGGCACCATGGCGATCAAGGGGATCGCGGCGATGTCCTGAAACAACAGGATCGCGAACGCCAGTCGCCCGTGAGGGCTGGTCAGTTCCTTGCGTTCAGCCAGGCTTTGCAGGCCGAACGCCGTGGACGACAGTGCCAGGCCCAGGCCGAGGACGATCGCGGTGTTCAACGGCTGGCCAAACAAATACAAAGCCACCACGCCAATCACCGTGCCGGTCAGCAGCACTTGCGCCAGGCCCACGCCGAACACTGATTTGCGCATCACCCACAACCGTCGCGGCGACAGCTCCAGGCCGATGATGAACAGCAGCAGCACCACGCCAAGCTCGGAAATGTTCGCGACGCTTTGCGGGTTGTCGATCAACCCCAGCACCGACGGGCCGATGATCACTCCGGCGAACAGATAGCCCAGGACCGCCCCCAGTTGCAGGCGCTTGGCTAACGGAACGATGAGCACGGCCGCCATCAGGAATACGACAGCGGCTTGTAGCAGGTTGCCTTCATGGGGCATGGGCGAAACTCCAGGACTCGGGACAGCGGGGGGCGTCAAGGATAAGGTCGGGTTCTGTGAAGATCCACTGCGGGAGTGGTCTGTCATGTCGATTGATGGCGAATCTTGCCGGCCTCGCAGGAGATGGGAGGGGTAGATCGGGTTCTCGATAAATCCGGAAAGAATCGGCGAATGACCTGCGCTGGCGTTTCGGGACAAGGTCAGACAGCGGCAATACGCTCGGCGTGTTGCCGCTGTCCTCAGTCGCCTGTGGACAGCCCATGCTTGTGTGCGTAGGCGTACAGATCTACGCGGTTCGTCAGGCCCAGCTTGCTGTAGATCGATGTCAAATGATTGCGCAGTGTGTGCTCGCTGATGTGCAGCTTTTCGGCCACCAACTTGCCAGGCGCTGAGGGGTCGCGGGCCAGCGACGCAATGGTTTGCTGCTCGCGGCGCGTCAGCCTGGCGATTTTTTGTTGCTCCGGGTCTATATCGCGCTCGGCTTTATTGCGTGCCAGTTCAAGAAAGATACGGCTGGTCGCGTTGCGGTCAATCCAGAGTTCGCCTTCATGCACTTTTTCTATGGCTTTGAGCAATGTTGATGCGGATGCCGAATCCCGCTTATCCACCACGCCACGTGCGCCCGCCAGCACCGCACTGTCATGCAGTGCCACGTCGCTCGACCCGGTCACGACCAGAATCCTGGCTTTGGTCTGGCTGTGCAAGTCGGCGAGCGACTCGATACAGTCCTCGCTGTCCAGGTCCAGCACCACCACATCCGGCGCGTACTGGTGCGGCGAAAGCAGGTATTGCGCCACCGACGACACCGAACCCGCCAGCGCCAACTTTGGTCGAGCACTTTCCACCAGACGCTCAAGGCCCCAGGCCACGAGCGGTAGAGCTACTAACAGGACTTGAATTGGCATGCGTGTCGCTGCCCCTTTAGGCGGGTTGTGTTAGCTGATCATGATAGCAATCGTTGCAGTCCGTAGCTTTTTCCATAGCGCTTGACTCCCCCCTCCCATGACATTTGTCCCGTAAAACACTGTTTTGATGGGTGATTGACTCCCAGAAAAAAGGGGATATCGCGCTCATGTAATAAACAGCGGTGGTTTTTAGACTGCCGACATGAAAGACACACTCCGCATTGAGCCCCGTGAACAAGTCACCCTGTCGCTGCAACTGATCGGCGGGGGCAACGGTGTCACCCGTGACATCAGCGCCTCCGGTTTGTATTTCGAAACCGATAGCGAGCAGCAGGTGGGTAGCTTGATTGACTTCGAGATCGAACTCGACACTCCCGGCGGCCCCATGAAGTTCAAGGCGCGAGGACAAATCGTGCGCATTGAGTCGCTGGGCGGCAGGGCCGGGGTGGGCGTGAAGCTACTGGCTAGCCGGCTGGTACCGGTGGAGTGAAGTGTTTGTGGGTTGAGCGAGGATCGGCTTGCGGCTGTTGGCGGCCCACAGCGGTTTTTTGCTCTGAGTGACATTCTTGGGAGAAAGACATGGCTAGCACCACCACTACCAGCGGCGGAACCGTTACCTCGTTTTCCAACACGCCGCAGGCGAAGGATGACGTCTTTACCACCACTGAAAATCTGCTGGGGGTTATGTATTGGGACGTCATGTCCAATGACCTCGGCGGTAACGCGAAGACACTCTGGTCACTCGACAACGCGGACAGTCTTTCTACTGCCACCAAGGCTTACGCTCCGGCCGACCTCCTGACCCAGGATACGGCGAGGGCTGAGGCGATGAGTTCTGACACCAGTAAGAATGGTGCAAAGATCTGGATCACCCCGGACGGTAAGGTCGGCTACGACGCCGCTACTTTCTCCTCTGATTTCAAGGCACAACTCCAGTCGCTTGCTGCGGGCGAGGTCCTGACGGACAGTTTTACCTATGCGATTCGTCTGGGCAACGGCACGCTCAGTTGGGCCACCGCGACAGTGCAGTTCTCGGGCGTGAATGATGGTGTGACGATCAGCCTCGGCGCGCAGGCCGGCACGGTGACCGAAGACGCCGCCACCACTGCGAGCGCGACCGACTCGTTGACGGCCAGCGGCACGATTGTGTTTACCGACGTCGACCTGAGTGACACGCACATGGCGACGTTCACACCGGTGGCGGGCAACGCTACTCATCTTGGTACGTTCGTGCTCTCGCCGGTGAGCGAAGCTGCGAACGCGGCCGACGGTTCGGTGCAATGGACGTACAACCTGAGCAATGTGGCGGCGCAGTACCTGGCTCAGGGACAGACAGTTACCGAAACCTACGTGGTCACCATCAGCGATGGTCATGGTTCGTCGGCAACGCAGAATGTGACTATCACCATCACCGGCACCAACGACGGGCCGACGGTGACGGCAGCAGAAGTCGAAAGCGCTGCGGTGACCGAAGACGGCACCACGCTGGCCAGTGGCAGCTTCGCCTTCGGCGACGTGGACCTGGCCGACGACGCCCATGTGGCCAGCGTGAGCACGCCGTCCGGTGCGCTGGGCACGCTGGTGGCCACTGTGAGCGACGAGAGCACGGGCGACGCGGCGGGCAGCGTGGGCTGGACCTATACGCTGAACAACAGCGCGGCGCAGTACCTGGCCGAGGGCCAGACCAAGACCGAAGTGTTCACGGTGACGCTGACCGACGATTTCGGGGCGACGGTGACCAAGGCTGTGACGATCACCCTGACCGGCACCAACGACCAGCCGACGCTGAGCATCGACGACACGACCGGGGCGATGACCGAAGGCAATGGCGCAGCCACGCTGAGCGACAGCGGGGCGCTGAGCTTTGCCGATCTGGACAGCAACGACATCGTGACGGTCAGCCAGACCGCCAACAACGACATCGCCTGGAGTGGCGGCACCCTCGGTGCGGCGCAGGCCGCGGCGCTGGTGGCTGGCTTCTCGGTGGATCAAACCAGCTGGAACTACAGCAGCAGCGAGAACCTGGACTTCCTGAGCGCCGGTGAAACCATCAGCTTCTCCTACACCGTGGTAGCCAGCGACGACAGCGGTACGGGCAACGCCTCTTCGGCGGCGCAGACGGTGACGATCACCCTGACCGGTACCAACGACGCACCAGTGCTCAGTTTCGAAACGGGAAATGATGCCGGCGCGGTGCAGGAAG
>NZ_AKJO01000036.1:0-8579 GCF_000282295.1 Pseudomonas sp. GM33 | reverse complement strand
CCGCCGTGGCCAGCCAGTTCACCCACCCGGGCGAGACCTTGGGCGAACTGGGTCGCGACACCGCGGACATGACCAGCACCGCGCCTCAGATGCCCGAAGGCGACTGGCAAGCCTATGGCCGCAGCGAATTCGGCGACCGCTACTCGCCGCTCAAGCAGATCACCCCGGCCAACGTCGGTAAACTGCAAGAAGCCTGGCGTATCCAGACCGGCGATCTGCCTACCGCCGATGACCCGGTGGAACTGACCAACGAAAACACCCCGCTCAAGGCCAACGGCATGCTCTATGCCTGCACCGCCCATAGCAAGGTGCTGGCGCTGGACCCGGACACCGGCAAGGAACTGTGGCGTTTCGACCCGCAGATCAAGAGCCCGGTGGGCTTCAAGGGCTTCGCCCACATGACCTGCCGTGGCGTGTCGTACTACGACGAAGCGGCCTACGCCCAGTCTGAAAACGCTGCCTCCGCCGTCATCTCTGAAGCCGGCAAAGCCGTCGCCCAGGCCTGCCCGCGTCGCCTGTACCTGCCAACTGCCGATGCACGCCTGATCGCGCTCAACGCCGACACCGGCAAGGTCTGCGAAGGTTTCGGTAAAAACGGCGTGGTTGACCTGACTCAAGGCATCGGGCCGTTCACCCCTGGTGGCTACTACGCCACCTCGCCGGCAGCGATCACCCGTAACCTGGTGATCATGGGCGGCCACGTCACCGACAACGAGTCGACCAACGAGCCCTCAGGCGTGATCCGTGCCTTTGACGTACACGACGGTCATCTGGTGTGGAACTGGGACAGCAACAATCCAGACGCCACCGAACCGCTGCCAGAGGGCGAACACTACAGCCGCAACTCGGCCAACATGTGGTCGCTGGCCAGCGTCGACGAAAAACTCGGCATGGTCTACCTGCCACTGGGCAACCAGACCCCTGACCAGTGGGGCGCAGACCGCACCCCGGGCGCCGAGAAGTTCAGTGCCGGCCTGGTTGCGCTGGACCTGGCCACCGGCAAGGTGCGCTGGAACTACCAGTTCACTCACCATGACCTGTGGGACATGGACGTCGGCAGCCAGCCAACCCTGCTGGACATGAAAACCGCCGACGGCATCAAGCCGGCCGTTATCCAACCGACCAAGCAAGGCAGCCTGTACGTCCTCGACCGTCGTGACGGCACGCCGATCATCCCGATCAAGGAAATCCCGGCTCCACAAGGCGCCGTGAAAGGTGACCACACCGCACCGACCCAGGCCCGTTCGGACCTGAACCTGCTGGCCCCGGAACTGACCGAAAAAGCCATGTGGGGCGCCAGCCCGTTCGACCAGATGCTGTGCCGCATCCAGTTCAAGGAATTGCGCTACGAAGGCCAGTACACCCCACCGTCGGAACAGGGCAGCCTGATCTATCCGGGTAACGTTGGCGTCTTCAACTGGGGCGGCGTTTCCGTCGACCCGGTTCGCCAGATGCTGTTCACCAGCCCGAACTACATGGCCTTCGTCTCGAAAATGGTGCCTCGCGCCGAAGTCGCGGCCGACAGCAAGCGCGAGAGCGAAACCGCGGGCGTGCAACCGAACACCGGCGCACCTTACGCGGTGATCATGCACCCGTTCATGTCGCCGTTCGGCGTACCCTGCCAGGCGCCGGCCTGGGGCTACGTAGCCGGCATCGACCTGACCACAGGCAAAGTCGTGTGGAAACGCAAGAACGGCACCAGCCGCGACAGTTCCCCATTGCCGATCGGCCTGACACTCGGCGTACCAAGCATGGGCGGTTCGATGGTCACTGCTGGCGGCGTCGGCTTCCTCAGCGGCACGCTGGATCAATACCTGCGCGCCTATGACGTCAACACCGGCAAGGAGCTTTGGAAAGCGCGCCTGCCGGCTGGCGGTCAGGCTACGCCGATGACCTACACCGGCAAGGACGGCAAGCAGTACGTGCTGTTGGTCGTCGGTGGCCACGGCTCACTGGGCACCAAGATGGGTGACTATGTGATTGCGTACAAACTGTCCGAGTAAGTTTCAGCGGCAGTAAAACGAAAGGCGACGCCCGTGAGGACGTCGCCTTTTTTGTGGCCGCAGATTTCCAGGCACCCCCGGACTACTGTGGGAGCGAGCTTGCTCGCGATAGCGGTCTGACAATCACTTCAAGGGTGTCTGTCATGCCCCCATCGCGAGCAAGCTCGCTCCCACAGGGGATAGTGTCGCCGCAAAATCCAGCTAACCTGTCTCTGCGCTGAACACGCCTTCGAAACACGGCGTTGCAGAAAATGACCGTTGAAACCACCGCCAACCTGCCCCATCTAAGACCCATACCCATTGTGCAGGTGCCCCCATGAGCGACCAGCAAGAATTCCCCGAAGACCCGAGCGAATACGCCGATCCGCAAAGCGCTCCACAGCACAAACCCGGCAAAGGCCTGGCCCTGCCCGGCCAGAACCTGCCGGACAAGGTCTACATCATCCCGATCCACAACCGGCCATTCTTCCCGGCCCAGGTCCTGCCGGTCATCGTCAACGAAGAGCCGTGGGCCGAGACCCTCGACCTGGTGGCCAAGTCCGAACACCACTCCCTGGCCCTGTTCTACATGGACACGCCCCAGGAAGATCCGCGTCACTTCGACACTTCGGCCCTGCCGCTCTACGGCACCCTGGTCAAGGTGCACCACGCCAGCCGCGAAAACGGCAAACTGCAATTCGTCGCCCAGGGCCTGACCCGTGTGCGTCTGAAAACCTGGCTCAAGCACCATCGCCCGCCGTACCTGGTGGAAGTCGAATACCCGCACCAGCCCACCGAGCCGACCGACGAGGTCAAGGCCTACGGCATGGCGCTGATCAATGCGATCAAGGAACTGCTGCCGCTCAACCCGCTGTACAGCGAAGAGTTGAAGAACTACCTCAACCGCTTCAGCCCCAACGACCCGTCGCCGCTGACCGACTTCGCCGCCGCGCTCACCTCGGCCACCGGTAGTGAGCTGCAGGAAGTGCTCGACTGCGTGCCGATGCTCAAGCGCATGGAAAAAGTCCTGCCGATGCTGCGCAAGGAAGTCGAGGTCGCGCGCCTGCAAAAAGAGATTTCCGCCGAAGTTAACCGCAAGATCGGTGAACATCAGCGCGAGTTCTTCCTCAAGGAGCAACTCAAGGTCATCCAGCAGGAGCTGGGCCTGACCAAGGACGACCGCAGCGCCGACCTTGAACAGTTCGAGCAGCGACTGGTGGGCAAAGTCCTGCCGGCGCAGGTGCAGAAACGCCTCGAAGAGGAAATGAACAAGCTGTCGATCCTCGAGACCGGCTCGCCGGAGTATGCGGTCACCCGCAATTACATCGACTGGGCGACCTCGGTGCCGTGGGGCGTGTACGGCGAGGATAAACTCGACCTCAAGCACGCGCGCAAGGTGCTGGACAAACACCATGCCGGCCTCGAAGACATCAAGGACCGCATCCTCGAATTCCTCGCCGTTGGTGCCTATAAAGGCGAAATCAGCGGTTCCATCGTACTGCTGGTGGGGCCGCCGGGCGTGGGCAAGACCAGCGTCGGCAAATCCATCGCCGAATCCCTGGGCCGGCCGTTCTATCGCTTCAGCCTTGGCGGCATGCGCGACGAAGCCGAGATCAAGGGCCACCGCCGCACCTACATCGGCGCGCAGCCGGGCAAACTGGTGCAAGCGCTCAAAGACGTCGAAGTGATGAACCCGGTGATCATGCTCGACGAGATCGACAAGATGGGCCAGAGCTACCAGGGCGACCCGGCCTCGGCGCTGCTGGAAACCCTCGATCCGGAACAGAACGTCGAATTCCTCGACCACTATCTGGACCTGCGGATGGACCTGTCGAAGGTGTTGTTCGTGTGCACCGCCAACACCCTCGACTCGATCCCTGGCCCGTTGCTCGACCGCATGGAAGTGATTCGCCTGTCGGGCTACATCACCGAAGAAAAAGTCGCCATCGCCAAGCGTCACCTGTGGCCCAAGCAGCTTGAGAAAGCCGGCGTGTCCAAGGGCAGCCTGAGCATCAGCGACAGCGCGCTCAAGGCGCTGGTCGACGGCTATGCCCGTGAAGCCGGCGTGCGCCAGCTGGAAAAAAACCTCGGCAAGCTGGTACGCAAAGCGGTGATGAAACTGCTCGACGATCCGAAAGCGGTGATCAAGCTCGGCCCGAAAGATCTCGAAGCGTCGCTCGGCAAACCGGTGTTCCGCAACGAGCAGGTGCTGGCGGGGGTCGGCGTGATCACCGGCCTGGCCTGGACCAGCATGGGCGGTGCCACCCTGCCGATCGAAGCCACGCGCATCCACACCCTCAACCGTGGGTTCAAGCTCACCGGGCAACTGGGTGACGTGATGAAAGAGTCGGCGGAGATCGCCTACAGCTACGTCAGCTCGCACCTGAAGTCCTATGGCGGCGATCCGAAGTTCTTCGACGAAGCCTTCGTGCACCTGCACGTGCCGGAAGGCGCCACGCCGAAAGACGGCCCGAGCGCCGGCGTGACCATGGCCAGCGCCCTGCTGTCGCTGGCACGCAACCAGCCACCGAAAAAAGGCGTGGCCATGACCGGTGAGCTGACATTGACCGGGCATGTGCTGCCGATTGGCGGGGTGCGCGAGAAGGTGATTGCGGCGCGGCGGCAGAAAATTTTCGAGCTGATCCTGCCGGAGGCCAACCGGGGTAATTTCGAGGAACTGCCGGAGTATCTGAAGGAGGGTATTACCGTGCACTTTGCCAAGCGCTTTGCGGATGTGGCAAAAGTATTGTTCTGATAAAACTGTGCAGTATCAAAAAGGCCAGGTTCATAACCTGGTCTTTTTTAATCCAACTTCAACAATGAATTCGACATGCCTTTCCATCAAGTTGAAACCTGTTAGTTCAGACAGTACTTCCAGGCATTCCCACTCTATACATTCAGGGCTCAAATCATTTGTGCGTAAAGCACGCAGGAGAGCTCCATGGAAATCAACCAGCGAAGAGGTCTTGTCAATGAGCATATCAATGACAACATGCTGTTTCGCCGCTGCTGCCCAAAAAACCACTTGAATGCCACTCTGGAGAACCGTGAAGACTTCCACTCCGAAGAGTTTTTCGCCAGCGTCGGAAACAGGGAAATCATCGCCATTTTCAAGACCGGTGCACACAACACCCCACTCGACCGTGCCTTTGATATTTACATGCCAAAAGACATCGAGACGGGCATCTATCCACTGAATACCCCTGGCCAATTGATAGAAATCGCTTATACCGAGAACTTTCCGGCCTATACCACTCACTGGGCATTCGAGGGTGTCATTGACTTGATTGTGAGCGATGACAAACAACAACACTCTGGCAAAACCGTTATGAAGTTCAAAACTCGACAGGGTGTTGTATTTACATCCGAAAGCCAATTCTGTTTTTCTCTTTCGGCTTAACGACACGGCACTCACCCGTTAATATAATTAGCGGGTTCGCCTACAAAATTATCCTCTTCCTCATGTAGACGTCCCCTCGCAATAGCGTCAGCCCTACCCTCCCCATGCGTGTGATCGTCACACTTTGTCTCATCTTCGGTTATGCTCGCCGTTCGTCGCGAATTCAGGAGCGCCTGATTTGATGTCCCCAACCCGTCTGCTACTGCCCATAAGCCTTGCCTTGCTGGCAGCCTGCGCTTCCCAACCGAAACACAACGTGACCGTGGAAAAACAGAGCGAATGCCCGGTGAAACTCAGCAACGGGCAAAACCTGATCCTGACCCTGCCGAGCAACCCGACCACGGGTTATCGCTGGGCGATCCAGGATTCCGCCGGCGGCGTGCTGCACGCCTTGGGGCCAGAGGTGTATCGAAATCCGGAAGATGCCGGCATCGTCGGTTCGGCCGGGGTTTCGACCTGGCGCTTCCAGGCTTTTGCAACCGGCACGGGACGTTTGCGCCTGACCTCGCAACAGCCGTGGGCGCCGGAAGTGCTGCCGGTGGACTCGTTCGACTGCGCGATCTCGGTTAACTGACCGTGGGCTGGCTGATTCTGGCGCTGATGGGCGCGGTGACCTTTCTTTATGGCCTGAGCGTGCATGCCTCCATGCTGTGCCTGCTGGTCAAGCCGCTGCCGGTGCTGGCCTTGCTCGGCTGGCTGCACGACGCACCACCCGGCGAATATCGGCGCTGGATCAGCCTGGGCTTGATTTTCTCCTTGGTCGGCGACGTGTTGCTGGCCTTGCCGGGGGACTTGTTCGTGTTTGGTCTCGGCGCATTTCTGGTCGCCCACCTGGCGTATCTGAAAGCCTACTTGAGCGATTGCCGGCGCCTGGCTCTTTTACCCCTGATCATCGCCCTCGGCGTTGGTGCAGTGCTGTTGGGGATTCTGATTTCTCATGGACTGGGGCCACTACTGGTTCCGGTGATCGTCTACGGCCTGGCGATCAGCGCCATGCTCTGGCGCGCGCTGGCGCGGCTTGGCAGTGATGTGCCCAAGCGTTCGGCCCTGCTGGCCGCCGGTGGTGCGGTGGCGTTTGTGTTTTCGGACAGTGTGATTGGCATCAGCCGGTTCGTGGTGCCGTTCGATGCGGCACCCTATGTGATCATCCTCAGCTATTGGCTGGGGCAGTGGGGCATCACGGCCTCGGCGTTCTCCCAAGGCAAACGCTGATCCCTGTGGCGAGGGGGCTCGTCGGAATGCCGCACCACCCCGTTCGGCGGCGCAGCCGTCGTAAACCCTGTTAGTCGGGTGTATCTGTGATTACCCGGTTGCATGGTTTTGGGACTGCTTCGCAGTCCAACGGGGGCAAGCCCCCTCGCCACAAGAGCACTCTCGGCTTTCGAACTGCATCAACCCACCCGCTTTATCAGACAACCCGCGCATCCCCACGCCAACTTGGCTAAAATGCCGGCCTTTTCACCGATACCGCTGGAACCGCCGTGAGCAAAGAACCCGATCGCCTTTTCGCCCAGCCTTTGGCCCAGGTGCCTGACTTCGCCTTTAACGAGGACGTGGTGCGGGTGTTCCCGGACATGATCAAGCGCTCGGTACCGGGCTATCCGACCATCGTCGAAAACCTCGGCGTGCTCGCCGCGCAGTTCGCCCAACCGGGCAGCGTGCTCTACGACCTGGGCTCGTCGCTGGGTGCCGTGACCCAGGCCCTGCGCCGGCATGTGCGCACCGAAGGTTGCCGCGTCATCGCTGTGGATAACTCCGCCGCCATGGTCGAGCGTTGCCGCGAATACCTCAATGGCCAGGACTCGATGTTCCAGGAGTTGCTGCCGGTCGAGGTGATCGAGGGCGACATCCTGGCGCTGGAGTTCCAGCCGGCCTCGGTGGTAGCGCTGAACTTCACCCTGCAATTCATCGCCCCGGACCAACGCACCGCGCTGTTGACGCGTATCCGTCAATCGCTGCTGCCCGGCGGCGCCCTGATTCTCTCGGAAAAACTGCGTTTCGAAGACGAGCAGGAACACGCGTTGCTCACCGACCTGCACATCGCCTTCAAACGCGCCAACGGCTACAGCGAGCTGGAAATCGCCCAGAAGCGCAGCGCCATCGAAAACGTCATGAAGCCCGACAGCCTCGAAGAACACCGCGAACGCCTGTTGGCCGCCGGGTTCTCGAAAGTCGTGCCGTGGTTCCAGTGTCTTAACTTTGCCTCGTTGATTGCCCTGCCATGATTGATCTGTCTCCCCTCGCCCGCCGTCTGGCCGGCACACCGCTGGCCGAATGGGCCAACACCCTGCAGGCGCAACTCGACAAGAAAATGGAAAAGGGCCATGGCGACCTGGAGCGCTGGCAAAGCGCGCTGGACGCCCTGCCAAAGATCCAGCCGAGCAAAGTCGATTTGCTCAACGGCCTGAAGCTGGATACCGATTGCGACGATGAAACCCGCGCGCAAATGCGTTCCGCGTTGATGGGCCTGTCGCCGTGGCGCAAGGGCCCGTTCGACCTGTTCGGCGTGCACGTCGACACCGAATGGCGCTCGGACTGGAAGTGGTCGCGGGTCGCCCCGCATCTGGACCTCGTGGGCAAGCGCATCCTCGATGTCGGCTGCGGCAACGGCTATTACATGTGGCGCATGCTCGGCGCCGGGGCCGACAGCGTGATCGGTGTCGACCCGAACTGGCTGTTCTTCTGCCAGTTCCAGGCGGTACAGCGCTACCTGTCCGAACCGAACGCCTGGCACCTGCCCTTCCCCTTCGAAGATCTGCCGCCGAACCTGGAAGGCTTCGACACGGTATTTTCCATGGGTGTTTTCTACCACCGCCGCTCGCCCATCGAACATTTGCTGGCGCTGAAGGACTGCCTGGTCAAGGGTGGTGAGCTGGTGCTGGAAACGCTGGTGGTCGAAGGCGACAAGCACCAGGTGCTGGTGCCGGAAGACCGCTACGCGCAGATGCGCAACGTGTGGTTCCTGCCGTCGGTGCCGGCGCTGGAGTTGTGGCTGCGACGTGCCGGGTTCAGCGATGTGAGGTGCGTGGATGTGAGCACCACCACTGTCGAGGAACAGCGTGGCACCGAGTGGATGAAGTATCAGTCGCTCAGTGACTTCCTCGATCCCGAGGATCACAGCAAGACGATTGAAGGGCTGCCGGCGCCGATGCGGGCAGTCATCGTCGCCCGTAAATAAAAGCAAGATCAAAAGATCG
>NZ_AKJO01000035.1:0-65512 GCF_000282295.1 Pseudomonas sp. GM33 | reverse complement strand
TTGCGGCTCGTAGCTGCTGCTAGCCATAGCGACCGGTGATGTAGTCTTCGGTCTGCTTCTTCGCCGGATTGGTGAACAGGGTGTCGGTGTCGCCAAATTCCACCAGTTTGCCCATGTACATGAACGCGGTGTAGTCCGAAACCCGCGCCGCCTGCTGCATGTTGTGGGTCACGATGACGATGGTGAACTTGGATTTCAGTTCGTAGATCAGCTCTTCGACTTTCAGCGTGGAGATCGGGTCGAGTGCCGAGCAGGGTTCGTCGAGCAGCAACACTTCCGGTTCAACGGCGATGGTGCGGGCGATCACCAGACGTTGCTGCTGACCACCGGACAGGCCCAGTGCCGACTCGTGCAGGCGATCCTTGACTTCGTCCCACAGCGCCGCGCCTTTGAGTGCCCACTCAACGGCTTCGTCGAGCACGCGCTTCTTGTTGATACCCTGGATGCGCAGGCCGTAAACCACGTTTTCGTAGATGGTTTTCGGGAACGGGTTGGGCTTCTGGAACACCATGCCGACGCGACGACGCAGCTCGGCCACGTCTTCGCCCTTGCGGTAGATGTTGTTGCCGTACAGGTTGATCTCGCCTTCGACGCGGCAGCCATCCACCAGGTCGTTCATGCGGTTGAAGGTACGCAGCAGTGTGGACTTGCCACAGCCGGACGGGCCGATGAAGGCGGTCACGCGCTGCTTCGGGATGTTCATGCTGACGTCGTACAGCGCTTGTTTTTCGCCGTAGAACAGGCTCAGGCCCGGCACTTCGATGGCTACGGTTTCCTGCTCGAGGTTCAGGCTCTGTTTGTCGCGACCCAGTGCCGACATGTTGATGCCGTGGGTATGTGCTTCGTGCTGCATGGGAGGCTCCCTGTGCTAACAAATTCGGTTCGGAACGCTGCTTATTGCAGTTCCCATCAATATTCCGGTGGACGCGGTCCAGTGTGGGAGCGGGCTTGCTCGCGAAGAGGCCGGCACATTCAACATCAATGTTGCCTGACCCACCGCTTTCGCGAGCAAGCCCGCTCCCACATTGGAGATCAGCTGTCCAAAGCTTTGTACTTCTCGCGCAGGTGGTTGCGGATGTACACCGCCGACAGGTTCAGCGTCGCGATCACCAGCACCAGCAGCAGCGCCGTAGCGTATACCAGCGGTCGTGCGGCTTCGACGTTCGGGCTCTGGAAGCCGACGTCATAGATGTGGAAGCCCAAGTGCATGATCTTCTGATCCAGGTGCAGGTACGGGTAGTTACCGTCCACCGGCAACGACGGCGCCAGTTTCACCACACCCACCAGCATCAGCGGCGCCACTTCACCCGCGGCGCGAGCCACGGCGAGGATCATGCCGGTCATCATCGCCGGGCTGGCCATCGGCAATACGATCTTCCACAAGGTTTCAGCCTTGGTCGCGCCAAGGGCCAACGAGCCTTCACGCACGGTGCGAGGAATCCGCGCCAGGCCTTCTTCAGTGGCCACGATCACCACCGGCACTGCCAGCAGCGCCAGGGTCAGCGAAGCCCAGAGCAGGCCCGGCGTGCCGAAGGTCGGCGCCGGCAAGGCTTCCGGGAAGAACAGACGGTCGAGCGAGCCACCCAGCACATAGACGAAGAAGCCCAGGCCGAACACCCCGTAAACGATGGCCGGAACACCGGCCAGGTTGTTCACCGCGATGCGGATCACCCGGGTCAGCGCGTTCTGCTTGGCGTATTCACGCAGGTACACCGCCGCCAGCACGCCGAACGGGGTCACGATCATCGCCATGATCAGGGTCATCATCACGGTGCCGAAAATGGCCGGGAAAATACCGCCCTCCGTGTTCGCTTCACGCGGGTCGTCGCTCAGGAACTCCCAGACCTTGCTGAAGTAGAAACCGATCTTGGTGGTCGTGCTCATGGCGTTCGGCTGGTAGGCGTGAACCACTTTGCCGATACCGATTTCGATTTCCTTACCGTTCGCATCGCGGGCGGTCAGGCTGTCGCGGTTGAACTGCGCATGCAGATCGTTCAGGCGCGCTTCAACATCCTGATAGCGGGCATTGAGTTCGGCGCGCTCCGATTCCATGTCCGCTTGTGCGGTGGCGTCGAGCTTGCCATCCAGCTCCAGCTTGCGACCGTGCAAGCGGACGCGCTCCAAGCCGGCGTTGATCGCGCCGATGTCGGTTTTTTCCAGGCTCTTGAGCTGTGCGGCCAGCTTGTTCACGCGGTCGACACGGGCCTGCAACTCAGGCCATGCGGCTTCGCCTTCAGCGACAACCTTGCCGTCCTGTTTGACGTTGACCAGGTAACCGTAGAAGTTGCCCCACTCACGCCGCTCGATCGCCATCAGCTCCGGCGGCGTCGTCTGGTTGGTCAGCCACTCGCCGACGACCCAGGTGAAGTCGTTGCCGTTCAGGTCACGGTTGCCGACCTTGATCAGCTCGCGGGTCATGAACTCCGGGCCCTGCTCAGGCACCGGCAGGCCGGCGCTCTTCAAGCGGGCACGGGGTACTTCTTCCTTCTGTACCACTTCACCAATGACCAGGTGCTGGCCCTGGCCCGGTACGTCGTAGCTGGCGTGGATCAGGTCCGCCGGCCAGAAGTGACCCAGGCCGCGCACGGCAATCACTGCCAGCAGGCCAATGGTCATGATGACCGCGATGGACACCGCGCCACCGCTGATCCAGACGCCGGGGGCGCCGCTCTTGAACCATCCTTTCAGGGAGTTCTGTTTCACAGACTTCTACCTTTGCTTAAAGCGACGAGTATTTCTTGCGCAGACGCTGACGAATCAGTTCTGCGAGGGTGTTCATGACGAAGGTGAACAACAGCAGCACCAGCGCCGAGAGGAACAGCACGCGGTAGTGGCTGCCGCCGACTTCCGACTCGGGCATTTCCACCGCTACGTTGGCCGCCAGGGTGCGCAGGCCTTCGAACAGGTTCATTTCCATGACCGGGGTGTTACCGGTGGCCATCAGCACGATCATGGTTTCCCCGACCGCACGGCCCATGCCGATCATCAGCGCCGAGAAGATGCCCGGGCTCGCGGTGAGGATCACCACGCGGGTCATGGTCTGCCACGGCGTGGCACCGAGGGCCAGGGAGCCCAGGGTCAGGCCACGCGGCACGCTGAACACGGCGTCTTCGGCGATGGAGTAAATGTTCGGGATGACCGCGAAGCCCATGGCCAGGCCGACCACCAGAGCGTTGCGCTGGTCGTAGGTGATGCCCAGGTCGTGGGAGATCCACATGCGCATGTCGCCGCCGAAGAACCAGTTCTCCATGAACGGACTCATGTACAGCGACAGCCAGCCCACAAACAGGATCACCGGAATCAGCAGCGCACTTTCCCAACCGTCCGGGACTTTCAGGCGGATCGACTCAGGCAGGCGACTGAAGGTGAAACCGGCGACCAGGATGCCGATCGGCAGCAGCATCAGCAGGCTGAAGATGCCCGGCAGGTGCCCTTCCACATACGGAGCGAGGAACAGACCGGCGAAGAAGCCGAGGATCACCGTCGGCATCGCTTCCATCAATTCGATCACCGGCTTGACCTTGCGGCGCATGCCCGGAGCCATGAAGTACGCGGTGTAGATCGCAGCGGCAACGGCCAGTGGAGCGGCCAGCAGCATGGCGTAGAATGCGGCTTTCAGGGTACCGAAAGTCAGCGGCGACAGGCTCAGCTTGGGTTCGAAGTCGGTGTTGGCGGCGGTCGATTGCCAGACGTATTTAGGCTCGTCGTAGTTCTCGTACCAGACTTTGCTCCACAGCGCGCTCCACGAGACTTCCGGGTGCGGGTTGTCCAGCAGCAGCGGGTGCAGCTTGCCGCCGGCCTCCACGATCACGCGGTTGGCGCGAGGTGACAGACCGAAAATGCCCTGGCCTTCGGCAACCGGCTCAACCAGCAAGGTGCGGTGGGCAGTACTGTGGAACACACCGAGCTTGCCGGAAGCGTCAAGGGCAATGAAGCCCTTGCGGCGCTCTTCGGCAGTGATTTCAACGATAGGCGTGGTGCCCATCTGGAAGGTGCGGATCTGCTTCAGGCGCTGTTCGCCATCGGGATCGCGAGCCATGAACCACTGGGCCAGGCCACCTTTGGAATCACCGATGATCAGCGAAATGCCGCCCACCAGCTGGGTGCTGGCGGTGACTTGCGCTTCACCGTCTTCAAGCAGTTTGTAGCGACCGTTGAGGCTCTTGTCGCGCAGGCTGAACACGTCGGCCTGGGCACGCCCGTTGATCACGTACAGCCACTGCTGACGCGGGTCGACGAAGATGTTCTTCACCGGCTCGTTCATCTGCGGCAGGTCGATACGCTTCTGCTCGTTGGTGACTTCGCCGGTCATCATGTTCTCTTCGCTGGTCAGCGACAGAACGTTGAGTTGCGAACCGGTGGCGCCAACCAGCATCAGGGTCGAATCGTTGGCGTTGAGGCTGACGTGCTCCAGCGCACCGCCGGCTTCGTTCACCGCGATTGGCGCTTCGCCATACGGGTACTCGACGGCCGGGGTGATGGTTTTCTTGCCTTCCGGGTAGCTGACTTTATAGGTGTGACGGAACACCAGTGCCTGACCGTTGGACAGACCCACAGCCACCAGAGGGTGGCCTGGCTGGTCTTCACCGATGGAGGTCACGGTGGTGCCGGCCGCAATCGGCAAATCGACGCGCTTGAGTTCGGCGCCACTGTCGATGTCGAAGAACAATGCCTGGCCCTTGTCGGAAACCCGCATCGCCACCTGGTTCTGCTCTTCCAGAGAGATCATCAGCGGCTTGCCGGCATCTTGCATCCAGGCTGGAACGATCGCATCTTTCGCAGTCAGGCTGGCACCCTGGAACAACGGCGCAACCACGTAGGCGAGGAAGAAGAAGATCAGTGTGATGGCTGCCAGCACCGCCAGGCCGCCGATGAGGACGTACCAGCGGGTGAAGCGATCCTTGAGCGCGCGGATGCGACGCTTGCGTTGTAGCTCAGGCGTATTGAAGTCAATTCGCTTGGGGGGATTAGTAGTCATTGTGGAATTGGCCAGATCATTCATTCGCACACCCTAGCGATCCTGTATGACAGAAAGATGACAGTGCAGTGACGCAACAAATCCGCCGCCCGGAGGAACCGGCAGCGGATAGAGAATTTGGGGGTTGTGTAGGAGCTGTCGAGGGAACCGAGGCTGCGATCTTTTGATCTTGCAGTTGAGAAAGCCAGATCAAAAGATCGCAGCCTCGCCCCGCTCGACAGCTCCTGCACAGGAATCCGGGATTACCCCGGATTCAGGGTTTTACTTTTTTGCGACTTCAGCGCCGCCTTCCTGCAGACCCAGGTCAGCCAGTGCTTTTGCAGCAACCTTGGCCGGCAGTGGGATGTAGCCGTCTTTCACTACAACTTCCTGACCCTGTTTCGACAGAACCAGTTTCACGAACTCGGCTTCCAGCGGGGCCAGAGGCTTGTTCGGGGCTTTGTTGACGTATACGTACAGGAAGCGGGACAGCGGGTACTTGCCGTTCAGGGCGTTTTCTTCGGTGTCTTCGATGAAGTCCTGGCTGCCTTTCTTGGCCAGGGCCACAGTCTTCACGCTCGCGGTCTTGTAGCCGATGCCCGAGTAACCGATACCGTTCAGCGAGGAGCTGATCGACTGCACGACCGAAGCCGAACCTGGCTGCTCGTTCACGTTAGGCTTGTAGTCGCCTTTGCACAGGGCTTCTTCCTTGAAGTAGCCGTAGGTACCGGATACCGAGTTACGACCGAACAGTTGAACCGGCTTGTTGGCCAGGTCGCCGGTCACGCCCAGGTCGCCCCAGGTTTTCACGTCGGTTTTAGCGCCGCACAGACGAGTGGACGAGAAGATCGCGTCAACCTGTTCCATGGTCAGGTGCTGGATCGGGTTGTCCTTGTGTACGAATACCGCCAGGGCGTCAACGGCAACCGGGATAGCGGTTGGCTTGTAGCCGTACTTCTGTTCGAAGGCAGCCAGTTCGGTGTCCTTCATCTTGCGGCTCATCGGGCCCAGGTTGGAGGTGCCTTCAGTCAGCGCAGGTGGCGCAGTGGCGGAGCCAGCGGCCTGAATCTGGATGTTTACGTTCGGGTATTCTTTCTTGTAGTTCTCAGCCCAGAGGGTCATGAGGTTGGCCAGGGTATCGGAGCCGACGCTGGACAGGTTGCCCGACACACCAGTGGTCTTGGTGTAGCTCGGGATAGCAGGGTCAACAGCGGCAACCGCGTTGGCAGTCGCAACGCCAGCAGCGACAAAAGTCATTGCCGCCATCAAACGCTTCAGTTTCATGCCTTACTCCTAGCAGATAGGGTGTGTTAAGTCGGGGCCAAGTATCAGCAGGCCGTGTGAACACTCTATGGCTGAAATATGACAATTGGATGAAAGGCCAGTATTTGGATTTTTTGCAGGATGATTCGCGTCGCCTGCATTCGCGAGCAAGCCCGCTCCCACAGTTGACCGCGCTCCTCCAGGAGAAATGCGATCGAATGTGGGAGCGGGCTTGCTCGCGAAGGCGTCAGTACAGTCGATACAAAAGGTCGATCAACGCCCTTTCTTCCAGAGGTAGGCGCCCACCACAATCCCGACCCCACACAGCACAGCCACGTAGTAGGCCGGCCCCATCGGGCTTTCCTTGAGCAGCAGACTGACGATCATCGGCGTCAGACCACCGAAAATGGCGTAGGCCACGTTATAGGAGAACGACAGGCCGCTGAAGCGCACTACCGGCGGGAACGCCTTGACCATCACGTACGGCACCGCACCGATGGTGCCGACCAGCAGACCAGTCACCGCGTACATCGGAAACAGCCAGTCCGGATGGTCAGCCAGGCTGTGATAGAAGGTCCAGGAGCTGGCCAGCAACGCGGCGCAACCCAGGACGAAGACTCGCCCCGCACCGAAGCGATCCGCCAGCGCGCCGGCGATGATGCAGCCAAAGCTCAAAAAGACGATGGCCACGCTGTTGGATTGCAGAGCCGTGGTCGGTGAGAAATGGTAGACCTTCTGCAGCACGGTCGGCGTCATCAGAATCAGTACCACGATCGCAGCAGAGAGCAGCCAGGTCAGCAGCATCGAAATGGCGATGGCACCGCGATGGTCACGCAACACCGCTCGCAATGGCACTTCTTCGGCCAGCGCCTTGCGTTGTTGCAGTTCGGCAAATACCGGCGTTTCGTGCAGCCAACGACGCAGATACACCGAAAACAGGCCGAACACGCCACCCAGCAGGAACGGAATCCGCCAGGCGTAGTCCGCGACTTCCTCCGGGGTATAAATGCTGTTGATTGCCGTGGCAACCAGCGAGCCAAGCAGGATGCCTGCCGTGAGACCGCTGGTCAGGGTGCCGCAGGCGTAGCCGATATGACGCTGCGGCACGTGCTCGGAAACGAAAACCCACGCCCCCGGCACCTCACCGCCAATGGCCGCGCCCTGGATCACCCGCATCAACAGCAGCAGGATCGGTGCCCACAGGCCAATCTGCGCGTAGGTCGGCAACAAGCCCATGATCAGGGTCGGCACGGCCATCATGAAGATACTCAAGGTGAACATCTTCTTGCGGCCCAGCAGGTCGCCAAAGTGCGCCATCACGATGCCGCCCAGCGGCCGCGCCAAGTAGCCGGCGGCGAAAATGCCGAACGTTTGCATCATACGCAGCCACTCGGGCATGTCCGCCGGGAAGAACAGGTCGCCCACCACCGTGGCGAAGAACACGAAGATGATGAAGTCGTAGAACTCCAGCGCACCGCCCAGGGCAGACAGCGATAGAGTCTTGTAGTCGTTGCGGGTCAGCGGACGTGCGGGTTGTTCTGGCTGCGCGATGCTCGAGGGCGCTGTGGTCATGGCAAGGGCTTCTCTTATAGTCGGATCTGCAACCTCAACAACGCTGGTTGAGGCCTGGGCAGGTCCGGCACGATAGCAAATTGTTCGAAAAAGCACATAGAGGTGCATTTTTGACGGTCAAAATGAGAACCGGACGGTCGTCGCGGAGTCTACCGACCGATATACTCGCAGCCTTGCTCCGGTTTTTGAGGGTTGCTGTGCGAAAGCGCCTGTCAGGTTCATAGGCGATTTCGCAGAGTTTCCCTTTAGGCGCCTGATGGAAAACGTGACGAACGTAGTATGTTCGGTGCTGAATCGTTTTTCCCGAAGACGGCTACCACCAGCAATACCAACGAAGAGTCACGGGTCAGAGGCACCCCCGGCATGATAGAGCTCGAACAAGAAGATCCGATCCCGCAAGGCGACCTGGCCCTGCAAATCACCGCACTCCCTCGCGAAACCAACGGCTTTGGCGACATTTTCGGCGGCTGGCTGGTGGCGCAGATGGATTTGGCAGGCACTGCGATGGCCAGCAAGGTCGCCGGCGGGCGCGTTGCCACCGTTGCCATCGACCGCATGGCATTTCTGGTTCCGGTGGCAGTGGGCGCTCAGCTTTCCTTTTATACCCAGGCACTGGAAATCGGCCGCAGCTCAATCAAGATGATGGTCGAGGTCTGGAGCGACGATCCACTGTCCAGCGAGTGGCGTAAAGTAACCGAAGCGGTGTTTGTGTTCGTTGCCATCGACGGCAGCGGCCGCACCCGCTCGGTTCCGCCCAGGGCTCGATAAAGAGTTTCTAAACCTGGAAGCCGTTTTGCGGTCGATAGTCGTCCACGTTACTGATCGAGAGCTGTCCCATGAGCACGCCCAATGTTGAAGCCGTAAAACTGGATGAACTGAACTGCTGGCGCATCCGCCACGGTCAGGCCGAATTACTGGTGGCCCAGCAAGGTGCGCACATCCTCAGCTATCAGCTGGCCGGCCAGCCGCCGCTGATCTGGCTCAACGACGAGGCCGTCTTCAAGACCGGCAAGAGCATCCGTGCCGGCGTGCCGGTGTGCTGGCCATGGTTCGGTGTCTTCGACCGCAACCCGCAAAGTGTCAAGGCCATGCGTGTCAGCAATGACGCGCCATCGGCTCACGGCTTCGTGCGAGCGATGGATTGGGAACTGGGTGGCATCGAAGCCGAAGGCGAAAGCCTGAAGGTCGAATTCCTCCTGCCCTACCCCGAAGGCGGCTTTCCCGGCTGGCCGCACCAGGTGGACTTGACCCTGACCATTCGCCTCGACGAACAATTGCACATCCAGCTGACCAGCCACAACCGGGGCACTGATACCGTCAACATCAGCCAGGCGCTGCACAGTTACTTTGCCGTCAGCGACGTGCGCGAGGTGCACGTCGAAGGTGTGGACGGCCTCAACTACATCGAAACCCTGGACAACTGGAAAACCGTCACCCAGACCGGGGATCTGCGTTTTACCGGCGAGACCGACCGCATCTACCTCGACGCCCCGCCACAGTTGAGCATCGTCGATCCAGCCTGGGAACGGCGCATCGTACTGACCAGCAACGGATCGCGCACGGCGGTGATCTGGAACCCGTGGACCGACCGCGCCGCTGCGTTCAGCGACATGGCCGACGACGGCTGGCAGCGCATGCTGTGCATCGAGACGGCGAACGTGATGGGCGATGTGGTGAGCCTGAAACCAGGGGCAAGCCATACTCTGGGCGTGAGCCTCGGTAGCGCGCCGCTCTAAGTTACACCTGAAGCCAATGTGGGAGCGGGCTTGCTCGCGAAAGCGGTGTATCAGTCAGCATTGATGGCGACTGACACTCCCTCTTCGCGAGCAAGCCCGCTCCCACATTTACATCACTACAAGTCCGACTCCTGCACCACCCGCACCTTCTGCGCATCCAGCGCATAGGCCGCATCCGCCAGGTCATTGCTGACCTTCTCGATCTTCAGCGTGCCGGTCACCCACAGCGGCGTGTAGATATCATCCAGCTTCAGGCCCTTGGGATAACGCACCAGCACCAGTTGATTGGGTGGCGGTGGCGGCACGTGGATGCAGGCACCCGGGTACGGCACCAGGAAGAACAACGTACTGCGGCCCTTGGCGTCGGACTCCAGCGGCACTGGATAACCGCCAATGCGGATGCTTCTGTCGTTCATCGACGCAACGGTCTTGGTCGAGTACATCACCGCCGGCAAGCCTTTGGCCTGTTTCATCCCACCCTTGTCGGTGAAGGTGCCATTGGCTTCAGGGGAGTCGTGGTCGATTTCGGGCATGGCCTCAAGGGCCTTCTGGTCCGACTTGGGCATCAGTTCGAGCCAGTCGGTCTCCGGCAGTTCGCCGGCGTGGGCAAAGCCCGTACCCAGTAAAACGAGAGTCAGCAAAAGACGGCGCATGAAAGTGCTCGGCAAAGGGAAGAACAGAAAACGCCGAGCATTCTAGCCCTCCCGACCGATTTGGCGGAGAGGGCTTTATCGACTGGATCAGCTCTTTTTGACCAGTCCGTAGATCACCAGCAACACAACGGCGCCCACCAGCGCACCGATGAAGCCTGCGCCTTGGCCAGCCTGATAGATGCCCAGGGCTTGACCGCCGTAAGTGGCCGCCAGCGAACCGCCGATACCGAGCAGGATGGTCATGATCCAGCCCATGCTGTCATCGCCCGGTTTCAGGAACCGCGCCAGCAGGCCGACGATCAAGCCGATAAAGATGGTTCCGATAATTCCCATGGCATTTCCCTCTGATTTGGTAGATATGCCAAAGCCTAGTCAGACTTTGGCATCCTGCCATGAGAGAACGGCGGTCCCTGAATGGTTCCGCCGCTGCCACATGAAACTATTCAGCGATCAGCACTTCGACCTTGAGGATCTGCGCGGTCAGCGTTTCGCGATCCGCACAACGCAGGTTGGCGTGACCGACCTTGCGGCCGACCTTGAACGCCTTGCCATAGTGATGCAGATGGCAATCGGCGATGGTCAGGACCTTCTCGGTCTCTGGCACTTTGCCGATGAAGTTGAGCATCGCGCTTTCGCCGACCTTGGCCGTCGAACCCAGCGGCAGACCGGCAACGGCCCGCAGGTGGTTTTCGAACTGGCTGCACTCGGCGCCTTCGGTGGTCCAGTGCCCGGAGTTGTGCACGCGCGGGGCGATTTCGTTGGCCTTGAGACCACCGTCGACTTCGAAGAACTCGAACGCCATCACGCCGACGTAATCCAGCTGCTTGAGCACACGGCTGGAGTAGTCTTCGGCCAGGGCTTGCAACGGGTGATCGGTGCTGGCCACGGACAGCTTGAGGATGCCGCTTTCGTGGGTGTTGTGTACCAGCGGGTAGAAACGGGTTTCACCGTCGCGGGCACGCACGGCGATCAGCGAGACTTCACCGGTGAACGGCACGAAGCCTTCCAGCAGGCAGGCCACGCTGCCCAGCTCGGCGAAGGTGCCAACCACATCTTCAGGGGTACGCAGGACTTTCTGGCCCTTGCCGTCGTAACCCAGGGTACGGGTCTTGAGCACCGCTGGCAGGCCGATGGAGGCCACAGCGGCGTCCAGGTCGGCCTGGGACTGGATGTCAGCGAACGCCGGGGTAGGAATCCCCAGGTCCTTGAACATGCTCTTCTCGAACCAGCGGTCGCGGGCAATGCGCAAGGCTTCGGCGCTCGGGTAGACCGGGACGAATTGCGAGAGGAACGCGACGGTTTCCGCCGGAACGCTTTCGAACTCGAAGGTCACCAGATCGACTTCATCGGCCAGCTGGCGCAGGTGATCCTGATCGCCGTAATCGGCTCGCAGGTGTTCGCCCAACGCGGCTGCGCAAGCATCCGGCGCCGGGTCCAGAAAAGCGAAGTTCATGCCCAGCGGAGTGCCCGCCAACGCCAACATGCGACCCAACTGGCCGCCACCGATTACACCGATCTTCATCGTCAACAACCTCAGGCGATGCGTGGGTCTGGATTTTCCAGGACGCTGTCTGTCTGCTCAGCACGGAAGGTTTTCAGCACCGCATGGAACTGCGGGTGCTTGGCGCCAAGGATACTCGCCGACAGCAGCGCTGCGTTGATCGCACCGGCCTTGCCGATGGCCAGGGTGGCAACCGGAATGCCTGCCGGCATCTGCACAATGGAAAGCAGCGAATCAACGCCCGACAGCATTGCGGACTGAACGGGTACGCCCAGCACCGGCAAGTGGGTCTTGGCTGCACACATGCCTGGCAAGTGGGCCGCGCCGCCGGCACCGGCGATGATCACCTCGATGCCCCGCGCTTCGGCCTCTTCGGCGTACTGGAACAGCAGGTCCGGGGTGCGGTGGGCAGAAACCACTTTCACCTCGTAAGGGATGCCGAGCTTTTCCAGCATATCGGCGGTGTGGCTAAGGGTGGACCAATCGGACTTGGAGCCCATGATCACGCCAACCAGTGCACTCATCGTCGTGCCTCTTCTCTCTGGGCGCCCGCAGGCGCATCAAAAAACAACAAGCCACGCAGGATGCGTGGCTTGATTGTACGAATTATGGCCAGTCGTAACCGGCCGAAGGCCGCGCAGTATACCTCAATGAAGCCAATAAACAGCCCCCGTGGCGACCATCTGTCATCCGATGAAAAACAGCTGTTTTATTGACTCAAAAATCAAGAATGCCATCCCTGAACTACACCCACTAAGAAGTCAGATAAAGAACACCAGGAAATAAAAGCTAAAACACTGACACGCCCACCATACGTACTAATGATATATAAATATCATCAAAATCCAACAACTTAACTAATTAAACCTTAACAACACCCTACATATTTACCACCTTATAAATACTTCCCGCCGCCCACTACCCAAACCAGAAACCTATTGGAGCATTTTCAATGCCACGCCCATTACTGTTAGTTGTTTTCATTCACAAAGACTTAGCGGATCATGACGCTGACGATATTTACGAAAAACAATTTAGATGGCTGTCCAAGGAATTCGAAATAATTTCCGGACGGCCGCTCGCGATCATCTTCAAGTCACCTTCAGATGCGCCGGCCCTCACCCACCTTTCCTACAAAATTGACAGCCCTGACCAGACTCTTTTTTCCTGGTATCAAAAAGTCGACCAGTATAAAGATGACTATACAATCGGCAGTTATAATGATCACACTCGTAAATTTCTTCTGCTGACACGTGACAACCTCAGCAGCACCGTTGCAGGGAATGCAAGCCAAAAGGGCTATTGTGCAATTTCATCTATTAACGGTGACCAGACGCCAGCTCATGAAGTGGGTCATATGTTCGGAGCACGACATGAGGGCTTCGAGGTTTATTACAATGGCTGGTGGGACGAAACCATCATGACGCCTAGTACAATTGCATCCACTCTCAGAGGGAATGCCAAGCGCTTCAGCGACAAAAACAGGGAGAACATCCGCAATTATCTCGAAGAACATGATTGAAACGCTTTGAATCATGCGATTACAAAGAGTGAAACTCTTTTTTTGGCTTTCACTCTTGCAGGCCCCTCAAGTGGTGGAGCCCGCTGCCCCACCCTCCAATTTTCGCCATAACAACCGCACGTTCGCCTTGCGCACCAACGCACAGCGATACAGACGAATCTCCAGTGGCACATGCCATTGCGGGCCGCCGCATACCACCAGTTCACCACGCGCCAGTTCGGCGCGCACGCTGAGTTGGGGCACCCAGGCAATGCCCAGGCCTTCCAGGGCCATGCTTTTCAGGCTGTCGGCCATGGCGGTTTCGTAGATCGTGGTGAAGCGCAGTGCCCGTTGGCGCAGCAGCATGTTCACCGAGCGGCCGAGAAATGCCCCGGCGCTATACGCCAGCAGCGGTACGCTGGCTTCGCCCTCCAGATCGAACAGCGGTTTGCCGTCGGCGTCCGCCGCGCAAACCGGCAGCATTTCGGTGTGGCCAAGGTGCAGGGAGGGGAAGATTTCCGGGTCCATCTGCATCGCGGCGTCCGGATCGTAGAAGGCCAGCATCAGATCGCAACCGCCTTCGCGCAAGGCATGCACCGCGTCGCCAACGTTGGTCGCCACCAGTCGCGTGGCGATGTTCAAGCCTTCGTTGCGCAACTGGGCAATCCACCGCGGAAAGAAGCCGAGTGCCAGGGAGTGTGCGGCCGCTACCTGCATCACTTCGCCCTGCCCGCCTTCCAGATGATGCAGATGGCGCAATACTTCGCCGAGCTGCTCGACCACGGTGCGTGCCGTGACCAGAAACAGTTGTCCCGCCGCCGTCAGTTCGATCGGCGTGCGCGAGCGGTTGACCAGGGTCAGCCCCAGCGCCGCCTCCAGGCTGCGGATTCGCCGGCTGAACGCCGGTTGCGTCACGAAGCGCCGTTCGGCTGCCTGGGAGAAGCTGCGGGTGGCAGCCAGGGCACTAAAGTCCTCCAGCCATTTGCTTTCCAGATTCATCACGTCCTCCCGGACACGCACCAATTTAGGTCACACGCTCGCCGTCAAGCCGGCGTCACACGGGCATTATGCCGAATGTGCATAGGCTAGTGTTTAACAGCATTGGCCCAAAATTCTGCACAAGCCTAGCATTCACAGCGTTCCGGCACAGACCGGGTCCATATTGAGATGATTTCTATCATGTCCTCCGCTGCATCATTCCGCACAGAAAATGACCTGCTTGGCGCCCTCGAAGTACCGGCTCAAGCGTATTACGGTATCCAGACCCTGCGAGCGGTGAACAACTTCCGCCTTTCGGGCGTTCCGATTTCGCACTACCCGAAACTGGTTGTCGGTCTGGCCATGGTCAAACAGGCCGCTGCTGACGCCAACCGTGAGCTGGGTCACCTGAGCGAAGCCAAGCACGCTGCCATCAGCGAAGCCTGTGCACGTCTGATCCGCGGCGACTTCCACGAAGAGTTCGTGGTGGACATGATTCAAGGCGGCGCTGGCACTTCGACCAACATGAATGCCAACGAAGTGATCGCCAACATCGCGCTGGAGGCCATGGGTCACCAGAAAGGCGAATACCAGTACCTGCACCCGAACGACGACGTGAACATGGCGCAGTCGACCAACGACGCCTACCCGACGGCGATCCGCCTGGGTCTGTTGCTCGGTCACGACGCCCTGCTCGCCAGCCTCGACAGCCTGATTCAGGCATTCGCGGCCAAGGGTGAAGAATTCAACCACGTCCTGAAGATGGGTCGTACCCAGCTGCAAGACGCCGTACCGATGACCCTGGGTCAAGAGTTCCGTGCATTCGCCACCACCATGGGCGAAGACCTGGCCCGTCTGAAGACGCTGGCCCCGGAACTGCTGACTGAAGTGAACCTGGGCGGCACCGCGATCGGCACCGGCATCAACGCCGACCCGCGCTATCAGGCCCTGGCTGTACAGCGCCTGGCCCTGATCAGCGGTCAGCCGCTGGTTCCGGCCGCCGACCTGATCGAAGCCACCTCCGACATGGGCGCCTTCGTGCTGTTCTCCGGCATGCTCAAGCGTACTGCGGTCAAGCTGTCGAAGATCTGCAACGACCTGCGTCTGCTGTCCAGCGGCCCACGCACCGGCATCAACGAGATCAACCTGCCAGCGCGTCAGCCAGGCAGCTCGATCATGCCAGGCAAGGTCAACCCGGTTATTCCGGAAGCCGTTAACCAGGTGGCCTTCCAGGTCATCGGTAACGATCTGGCGCTGACCATGGCGGCCGAAGGCGGCCAGCTGCAACTGAACGTGATGGAACCGCTGATCGCTTTCAAGATCCTCGATTCGATCCGCCTGCTGCAACGCGCCATGGACATGCTGCGCGAGCACTGCATCGTCGGCATCACCGCCAACGAAGCCCGCTGCCGTGAACTGGTCGAGCATTCGATCGGTCTGGTCACCGCACTGAACCCGTACATCGGCTACAAAAACGCCACCCGCATCGCCCGTATCGCCCTCGAAAGCGGCCGCGGCGTGCTGGAACTGGTGCGCGAAGAAGGTCTGCTCGACGAAGCCATGCTCGCCGACATCCTGCGCCCGGAAAACATGATTGCTCCGCGTCTGGTGCCCCTGAAGGCCTAACCCGACGCGTTACTTGTAGCACCGCTCACCAGGTCGAGGGACTAGACACCTCTCACCTTTTGAGGGCTTGGAGATCATTCTTCAGGCCCTTTTTTTTAACTGTTTACCAGTGAAAACCGTATGTCTGGGGACTGACCAATGTGGGAGCGGGCTTGCTCGCGAAGGTGGCGGCACATTCAACAATGATGTTTTTGATACACCGCTTTCGCGAGCAAGCCCGCTCCCACCCAGAGCAGCTCCCACATAGCCTGACAGCAAAAATGTCAGGTGTTTCAAGGGCTTCGTTTCACCACATGCACCACAACCGTGCAGACGGACGGCACTGTCATCGGTATAGTGCCGCCCCTCTTCGCGTGAGCGGTCGTCGGTAGCGAGGCCTCAACCCATGCGAAACCCGAACTAATAACAAACCCGCGATATGAAACCGGGACGAACTTCGAACCGCCCGTTGTGCCGTGCGCCCACCGGTGTAACTCGATGTGTCTGCCCGGCAAGCATTTGCCAACACAAAAAACAGCGAGGAATAATCCATGCTCGAAGTCATTAACGACTTCCTCTCAGGGAAAGTACTGATCGTGCTCATTGTCGGGCTCGGTAGCTACTTCACGATCCGCTCGCGTTTCGTTCAACTGCGTCACTTCTTCCACATGTTCGCGGTGTTCCGCGACAGCCTCAAAAGCAGCGCCGGGCAACTGAGTTCATTCCAGGCCCTGATGCTGAGCCTCGCCGGCCGCGTCGGTGCGGGCAACATTGCCGGTGTCGGCATTGCCGTGACCCTCGGTGGACCTGGCGCGGTGTTCTGGATGTGGGTGACCGCACTGGTCGGCATGTCCAGCAGCTTCTTCGAATGCTCCCTTGGCCAATTGTACAAACGCACCGACTCCGACGGCACCTTCCGGGGCGGCCCGTCCTACTACATCCAGCACGGTCTGCAGAAGCGCTGGCTGGGCATGCTCATGGCATTCCTGTTGCTGGTGACGTTCGGCTTCGCCTTCAACGGCCTGCAGGCCCACGCCGTGACGCATTCGCTGAACAACGCGTTCGGCCTCGACACCACTTACACCGGCATCGGTCTGGCCGCGCTGCTGGGCCTGGTATTCATCGGCGGGATCAAGCGCATCGCCAAGGTTGCCGACCTGTTGGTACCGGTGAAAACCCTGGTGTACATCGGCGTGACCATCTACGTGATCGTGCTGCAATTCGACCAGGTGCCGGGCATGCTGATGACCATCGTCAAGAGCGCCTTCGGTCTGGACCAGGCTTTCGGCGGCCTGATCGGCAGCGCCATCGTCATGGGCGTGAAACGTGGCGTGTTCGCCAACGAAGCAGGCCTGGGCAGCGCGCCTAACGTGGCGGCGGTGGCGGCGGTCGAGCACCCGGTGGCACAGGGTGTGGTGCAGGCGTTCAGCGTGTTCCTCGACACCTTCGTGATCTGCACCTGCACCGCGCTGCTGATCCTGCTTTCGGGCTTCTACACCCCAGGCTTCGAAGGCGACGGCATTGCCCTGACCCAGAACTCCCTGGCCGCCGTGGTCGGTGACTGGGGCCGGATGTTCATCTCCGTGGCCCTGGCGTTGTTCGTGTTCACCTCGATCCTCTACAACTACTACCTGGGCGAGAGCAACCTGCGTTTTCTGATCGGTGAAAACCGCAAGGCGCTGATGGGCTATCGCGCGCTGGTACTGGTGCTGATCTTCTGGGGCGCCATCGAAAACCTCGGTACCGTATTTGCCTTCGCCGACATCACCATGACCATGCTCGCGTTCGTCAACCTGATCGCGCTGTTCCTGCTGTTCAAGGTCGGCATGCGCATCCTGCGTGACTACGATGACCAGCGCGCCGCCGGCATCAAGACCCCGGTGTTCGACTCCGCGAAGTTCCCGGACCTGGATCTGGATCGCCAGGCATGGCCAGCCAACCCGCCAGCCGCTGCCGGCAAGACTGAAGTTGAGCCGCAAGGTGTACCCGCAGCGCAACGCTGACAGGTGAATGACGGGCGCATCTCGCGCGCCCGTCAGTTAAAGTTCGAAAAACTGTGGGAGCGAGCTTGCTCGCGATGGCGCACTGTCAGTCAACATAGCGATGTCTGACATACCGCTATCGCGAGCAAGCTCGCTCCCACAGGAACTCTTCCTTTCGGAGAATCTTCATGAATTCGTCGACCTACCCTGCCGCCCAGCACGTCATGGTGCTCTACACCGGCGGCACCATCGGCATGCAGGCCAGTGCCCACGGCCTGGCACCGGCGTCCGGTTTTGAAGCGCGGATGCGCGAATACCTGCACAGCCAGCCCGAACTTGTCGTGCCGCAGTGGCGTTTTCGCGAGATGTCGCCGCTGATCGACAGCGCCAACATGACCCCGACGTACTGGCAGCAGTTGCGTGAAGCGGTGGTCGATGCGGTGGATGTTCAGGGCTGCGACAGCGTGCTGATCCTGCATGGCACCGACACGCTGGCCTACAGTGCCGCCGCCATGAGCTTCCAGTTGCTCGGCCTGCATGCCCGCGTGTGTTTTACCGGCTCCATGCTGCCGGCCGGTGTCACCGACAGCGACGCCTGGGAAAACCTCGGCGGCGCGCTGGTTGCACTGGGTCAGGGCCTCGCGCCGGGTGTGCATCTGTACTTCCACGGCGAACTGCTGGACCCGACCCGTTGCGCCAAGGTTCGCAGTTTTGGCCGTCATCCGTTCAAGCGCCTGGAGCGTCAGGGCGGCGGTGTGAAAGCCTCTTCGCTGCCAGCAGCGTTGAATTACAACCAGGCAAAACAACTGGCGAAGGTTGCCGTGTTGCCGCTGTTCCCCGGCATCGGTGCCGAGATCCTCGATGGCCTGCTCGACAGCGGCATTCGAGGTCTGGTGCTGGAGTGCTACGGCAGCGGCACCGGGCCGAGCGACAACCCGGATTTCCTCACCAGCCTCGGCCGTGCGCGGGACAAGGGCGTGGTGGTGGTGGCAGTCACACAATGCCACGAAGGCGGGGTTGAACTGGACGTGTATGAGGCAGGCAGTCGCTTGCGCGGTGTCGGTGTGCTGTCCGGTGGCGGCATGACCCGTGAAGCGGCGTTCGGCAAGTTGCATGCACTGCTGGGCGCAGGGCTTGAAACGGACGAAGTCCGTAGGCTTGTCGAGCTCGACCTTTGCGGCGAACTGAGCTGACAACACACAAAACCTGTGGGAGCGGGCTTGCTCGCGAAGGTGGCGTGTCAGATGACATCAATGTTGACTGACACGCCGCTTTCGCGAGCAAGCCCGCTCCCACAGGGGGCGTCGGCACACAACTTGCTCCGCATTCCAGCATCTCAAGGCTGGAAGTCCTCATGCTCCACTCCCACCTCACCACCCTCAATGCGGTCTCCCTGGTACTCGATGCCTTCAAGGCACAAGGCTTGTCCAGCGAAGCGCTGCTGGCCGGCAGCGGCATCAGTGCGGCGGATCTGAACCGGGCCGACACGCGCATCACCACCAATCAAGAAATGCAGGTCTGTGCCAACGCCGTTGCCCTCAAGCGCGACATCGGCCTGGAACTGGGTCGGCGGATGCACGTTTCCTGCTACGGCATGCTCGGTTACGCCCTGCTCACCAGTGCCACCTTCGGTGACGCATTGCGCCTGGCGATACGCTATCCGGCGCTGCTGGGAACACTTTTCGAGCTGAGCCTGGAGGACGACGGCGAGCGCATCTGGTTCGCCGCCGCCGATTACCGCGAAAGCCCGGCCATGGCGGTGTTCAACGCCGAATTCTGCCTTGTGTCGCTGAAAGTCACCTGCGATGACCTGCTTGGCCATCCCCTGCCCTTGCTCGGCGCACGCTTCGAACATGCCGCGCCCGACTACGAGCCGAGCTACGCCGAACACTTCAACTCCCCGCTGGATTTCGGGGCGCGCAACAATGCCTTCGCCTTCGACAAACGCTGGCTCGACCAGCCGTTGCCGCTGGCCGATGTCATCACCCATCAAGCCATGGCCGAGCGCTGCCGCAAACAGAACATCGAGTTCACCGGGCGTCAGGCATGGCTCGGACGGATCCGCCAATTGCTCAGCGCGCAATTGAATGCGGCGCCGGGGCTGGAGGGCCTGGCCGAACAGATGAATTGCTCGGCGCGAACCTTGCGTCGGCATCTCAAGGACATGGGCTGCAGCTATCAGGAATTGCTCGACGAACTGCGCTTCGAACAGGCCAAGCAAATGCTGTGTGAGGATCAATTGCCAATCTACCAGATTGCCGAGGCGCTGGGCTTCAGCGAGACCGCGAGTTTTCGCCATGCGTTCGTGCGCTGGAGTGGTGTGGCGCCGAGCCAGTTTCGACCACACGGATAACCCTGTGGGAGCGGGCTTGCCCGCGAAGAGGCCGGTACAACCGATACATCTCCATTGGCTGGAACACCGCTTTCGCGGGCAAGCCCGCTCCCACAGGTTTAGCATTTCATGCACTCACCCGGAACTCAGCCGTGAGCAAGGGGCGAATTTCGGTCAAATGTTTTGGCCATATCGATCCCCTTTTGGCCTTTCCTGCCGTTCTCCGAAATCGTCCGTGCCGCAAGACTGTGTTCAACCGAATCAGCCTGCGGAGAACAACAAAATGCTGACGATCTACTCGAACGATCACCACCTGCACCACGGCCGTTGTGAATTGATAGACGGGCAACTCAAGCCCTGCTTCGAAATGCCTTCACGTGCCGACCACGTGCTGGCACGGGTGCAAAATCAAAATCTCGGCCCTGTCGAAGCGCCGAAGGATTTCGGCCTCGGACCGATCGAACGCATCCACAGCCGCGACTACCTCGACTTCTTCAAAGGCGCCTGGGCACGCTGGACCGAGTTCAACACCGACGGTGACTTGCTGCCCTACACCTGGCCGGCCCGCACCCTGCGCCGGATCAAACCCGCCAGCCTGCATGGCGAACTCGGTTACTACAGCTTCGATGGCGGCGCCCCGATCACCGCCGGTACCTGGCAGGCGGCGTATAGCGCAGCGCAAGTCGCCCTCACCGCCCAGGCGGAAATCCAGCGCGGCGCCCGTTCGGCCTTCGCCCTGTGCCGTCCACCGGGACACCACGCTGCCAGCGATTTGATGGGGGGGTATTGCTACCTCAACAACGCGGCCATTGCCGCCCAGGCTTTCCTTGATCAGGGCCACAAAAAGGTCGCGATCCTCGACGTCGATTACCACCACGGCAACGGCACACAGTCGATCTTTTACGAGCGCAGCGATGTGCTGTTCACTTCGATCCATGGCCACCCGGAAGCCGAATTTCCGTTCTTCCTCGGCTATGAAGACGAATTGGGCGAAGGCCCCGGCGAGGGCTTCAACTTCAACTATCCTCTGGCCGCCGGTTCAGGCTGGGACACCTGGAGCGCGGCGCTGGAACAGGCCTGCAAAGAGATCGAAAGCTATGGCGCCGACATCGTCGTGGTCTCCCTGGGCGTCGACACGTTCAAGGACGATCCGATCTCGCAATTCAAACTCGACAGCCCGGATTACCTGGCCATGGGCAAGCGCATTGCGGCTCTCGGCAAACCGACGCTGTTCGTGATGGAAGGCGGCTACGCGGTAGAAGAAATCGGCATCAACGCCGTGAACGTTCTCGAAGGTTTCGAAAGCGCCCAATGAGGATTAGAACAATGACAAGACTCAAGCGTTTGATCGTTCCAGCCCTGGGCGCCCTGGTGCTCAGTGGCGTTGCCCATGCTGAAGAACGAACGTTGCGTGTCTACAACTGGTTCGACTACATCACCCCCAAGGCCCTGGAAGACTTCAAGGCCCAGAACAGCCAGACCAAGCTGGTCTACGACATTTTCGACACCAACGAAGCACTGGAAGCCAAGTTGCTGACCGGCAACTCCGGCTACGACGTGGTGGTGCCGTCCAACGTGTTCCTCGCCAAGCAGATCGAAGCCGGCGTGTTCCAGCCACTGGACCGCAGCAAGTTGCCGAACTGGAACCACCTCGATCCCAAGCTGATGAAGCTGATCGAGGCCAACGACCCAGGCAACAAATTCGCCGTGCCGTACATGTACGGGACCATCCTGATCGGCTTCAACCCGGACAAGGTCAAGGCCGTGCTCGGCGACAACGCGCCAGTGGACAGCTGGGACCTGATCTTCAAGGAAGAGAACATCAGCAAGCTCAAGCAGTGCGGCGTCGCCCTGCTCGACTCGCCCTCGGAGATCTTGCCGCTGGCCCTGCAACACCTCGGCCTTGATCCCAACAGCAAAAAGCCTGCGGACTACGACAAGGCTGAAGCGCTGCTGATGAAGATCCGCCCGTACATCACCTACTTCCACTCATCCAAGTACATGGCCGATATCGCCAACGGTGACATCTGCGTCGCGGTCGGTTATTCCGGCAGCTTCTCGCAAGCCGCCAACCGCGCCAAGGAAGCCAAGAACGGTGTGATCGTCGACATGCGCTTGCCGAAGGAAGGCGCGCCGATCTGGTTCGACATGCTCGCAATACCCAAGGGCGCGAAGAATCCGGAAGACGCCTACACCTTCATCAACTACCTGCTGCAACCCCAGGTGATTGCGCCGGTCAGTGACTTCGTCGGCTACCCGAACCCGAACAAGGACGCCACGGAACTGGTCGACCCGGTGATCCGCAACAACCCGAACCTGTACCCGACCGACACGGCAATGAGCACGCTCTACACCCTGCAACCGTTGCCGCGCGATGCCGAACGTGCGCGGACCCGAGCCTGGACCAAGATCAAGTCCGGCACCTGACAACCGTCTGGTTTGCACCCTCACCAGGACCTGCGCTCGCGCAGGTCTTTTTTTGCCCGCGATATTTATTTACCGCCAACCGCGCTTTGCCCGCCACTACTTTGCAACGGATTGCGCACCGACCCTTCGACGGTGCCTGCCGCCTCACAAAGGATGTGACCATGACCGACGTTTCCAGCCCTCCCGCCCAACCCGGCCTCCCAGCCGATCAGGATGCCCTGCTCACCCAATTGGTGGCCGGGCCGTCGATCAGGGAGGTTGCCACCCACGCACTGCAACCGGCATTGAAAACGCTATACCCGCAGCTGTCGATCGACCCCCGACTGGCGATAGTGGTGACGCCGACCTGGACGCTGCACGGGCAGCGCGTCATCGCCGGGCCACGACACTTCGAATCACTGACCGACACCCTTGTGCGCCACGGGGTCACGAAAACACCGGTGGTTTACCTGGATGGCGAGCACTACCTCACCCTGCAACCGCTGGAGCCGACACCGGCACAACTGCCCGTCAGCATCGAAGCCATCGGACGCCTGCTCAATGAGTTGGCGCCACTGCTATTCGACGCGTTTCAAGAGCAGCAGGTCGACTACTGGAACCAGTTCACCGCCCCCTCGACCCCGCGCTGGCAAGGCCTGTCCCACTCGCTGCGCGAACTGTGGAACATCCAGACCCAGCCGAACTGGCAGAACGACCAGTCTGCGATGGCCCGCAACCTGTTCGCCTACCCGGACAAAAGCACGCGCATGAGCCACGACTCCTACCGGTCCCGCGCCTGCCTGATCGATCTGGACTACAAGAATGAGGGTGTCTCGACCCACCTCAACACCCTGGACATGGCCGTTTTGATCGGGACGCTGGGCAACCGCACGTTGATCCTCAGCCACACCATCACCCAGGGCTTCCAGACCTACGAGTCGCTAGAGGAGCTGGGCAAGTCCCTGCTGACTTACACCAACGGGCAAGTACCCGGTGATACCTTGCAATGGCGTCTGATCGAACCAGAGGGCAACTTTTTCGACCACTTGGCGTGCACCCTGATCGCCCTGCAAGCGGATTCGATTGCCGCGCTGGCAAACGAGTCCGCAGACGAAAACCCCGACCTTGCACCGCACATCAGCCGCACCACCAATGAGCTAGCCCCATCGGACAAGCAGGCGCCCTCGCGCTTCAAACTGGTCGAGCAGGCGCTGCCGGACTGGATGGCCAACGCGTCATCGGGCGATCTCACTGCGTACAGCCGTCACCTGATGGATCTGGTAACCGTACAGAACCAGAACGCCGGGCAGTCCTTCCGGGACGGTATCAAACCGATCCGCGAATTCGCCCTCGATCAACTGCGCGAGGCCATGCTCGCCGAGCATCCCGAGGCCACAAGCTTGCAACTGGCGGACATCGAGATCGTGATCGACAGCGTCGTGGTCTGGGGCAGCTTTGTTCCGCCAGAGGAGCCTGAGCGCACTACGCTGAGCCTGGTCGAGCTGGCACTGCAAAACCTGATCGCCTTGCCACCGGGAAACAAATCCGTACGCAGTACCGGCACCACGGAGCTGCCGGGCTGGCTGACGGTCAGCTACCTGGAAGCATTGATCGTCAGCGTCAACATCGGTCAAACCTATCCGACGCTGATCAAAAGCAAACTGCTCGACGATCCCCTTGAAAGCCTGCGCCGTCAGAACCTGTTCACCAGCCGACTGCGCGTCGAGTTACCGCTGCTGGCCTTGCAGCAAAAAATCCGGACTCAGGGCGGGATCGATGAGCTGGGTTACCGCTACGTCGCAGCCGTGGTTCAGGTTCTCGACGCCAATCGCTGGGTCGACAGCCAGGAGATCGTCATTCGCCCACTGGCGTTCAGCCCCGCCTGGCGCCTGGGATCATCCACGGACGAAGTGAGCAACATGTTCGTGATCGGGCCGCGCCAGATGGACAAGGGACCGTGCCTGCTCTATCGGCCGTTGCTCGACCCTCCCCTGATCCAGTACCCGACGCCGGCCAACCTGATCTATGCCATCCGGCACGCTCCGAAGCTGCGCCAATCCGTGCTCGCCTGGCTGCCGGACAGGGTTCGCGCCAATTACGCCAACTACGTGTTCACCGGCGAGCTGCCTTCGGTCTGGAGTGTCTCGCAACTGCTGGCCGACCCGCTGACGTCCCTGCAAATGAGCGGCCCGCTGACGTTAGGCTCGCGGGTCCTGGCCACCGACTACCTGGCCAACCTGTACAAGGCCAACGTCAATGCGCTGGTGGAGTTGGCACAACGGCAATCGGTGTCCAACGCGCAGAGTCGCTGGGCAACGCTCAAGCAGGCAGCCTGGAAAATCCTCAACGGGGCGCTGCCTTTTCTTGGTCGGACCGTCGGCACAGCCGCGTGGATCTACCAGGTCCTCGATGACCTGCAACAGACCCTCGACGCGAGTGAGGCCGGCAACGACGAACAACAGAAAACCGCCATTACCGACCTGTTGCTGACCCTGGCCATGGTCCTCGCCCATCACGCCAGTACGCGCCGCTCAATGGCCCGCAGAACCGAGAAAAATCCCACGAGAGAGCCAACGGCCGAACCGGCGGAAAAACCGACAGCCACACCCATAGCCTTCGTTCAGCTGCCCGATATCATCGGCGCACCTACCGAATCACAGCACCGCATTTCAGTCGCGACCGATGCCGCTCTGAACCTGACCCGCACCCTGGATCGCTTCAAGATCGCCAAACCGGAAAGCCTTACGTCAGCCATCAGTACCCCCGGCATCCATCAACACCTCTATCAGCTCGAAAACCGCTTTTACGCCCCCGTCGGCGAGCGCTGGTTCGAAGTGGCCGTTGAAGAAACCGGTGAGGTGTCGATCGTCGACTCAAGGGCTGAGTCCCCGGCCAATGGTCCTGCATTGATCGGCAATCAGCGTGGTCAGTGGTTTGTCGACACACGCCTGCGCTTGCGTGGCGGTGGCTTGTCGACCCGGCGCAAAGCGTTGAAACAGCAAAACCGTCAACGCATTGCCGAACTCAAACGGCAACTGGCCGAATTCGATAACGAACGCGAGCGCGCACGGGATGAATTGATCGGCACCTACAACCAATTGAAAGCGGCCAGCGAAGATGCACGCGCCGGGATAAAACAGCAGTTTCTGGACAAGCTCGACCGGCGAACCGACGACTATGCCGCCCCCATCGAACAGTTGAAATCACTGAACCTGCTGGACTCGGTCCCCAATTACCGCACCGCCATGGTCGAGATGCTCGGCACCCAGTTGTTCTTCAACCAGACCTGGCTTGACCAGCAGAACGCGGTGTTCGCCCAGACCCTGCGTGAAACCCTGGCATTGCTGGAGGCGGAAGAAACGCCGGGAGGGACTGGCGATCGTGTGACGTACCAGAAAATGATCGACCTGACCGAGGGTGTGATCGACAAGATCCAGTTTGCCCAATCGCGGTTCGAGGAACTGAGCCGACTGGGCAGAAGTGCCGCCGAGGTCGCCAACACCTACAAAGCCAAACTGCCGGCCTACAGCCTCAACGATCTCAAGGCGCTACAGGTTTCGCTGGCGCGCGAGGCCTGCCTGAAGGAGGGCGACAGCGTTGCGCTGAGCGAAGCCCGAGGCGAATTCGCCCGGTTACTCGACTCCGCCAACCTGGTGATCCAGACCTCACAGGAGCTGATGCTCGAAGGCAGTGTCTGGAATGACGGTGAACGTACTGAAGCACTCAACGGCATGCTTGAACAGTTTGTCGCCATCGACCAGTCATTCGAAGACTTCGCTGTCAGCCACAAGGACGCCGTGGTGGAGCAACCGCTCAAGCATTTGCGCGCGCGGGTCAGCGAATTCCAGCAGCACGCCGAAAGTTACCTCGGGCAGCTACTGCGCGAGCAACAGCCGCCGCAACCTCAGCCCGGTCCCTCAAGGCCGGCACCGACGCCCGGCAAACGCGTGATCAAGACACGCTTCAAGGGCACGGTCGTGGGTGAAGTCCGTCGCTCGGCACCGGGGGAACCGGTGTTGCTGGATGTGCGTGCTCCCGTGACTGGCAAGGTCATCGCCACCTTTCATGAAAAGACTCCCGGCGTCTGGGTTGAGCGAGTGCCCGCAAAACGTCCCCGGCCAACTGCGCAACCTCCCGCACTCGATGTGCAGATCACCCAGGGGCAGGCGCTGCTCGATGGCGTGGAAACCTTCATCAGGCAAACCGAGGCAAGCTCTAAAAAACCGGGGCGTAGCCCGGTTGAAATCGAGGAGCTGCTTCAACACAAAGCCGATCTGCTCGACCAGGCTGCCCGAACGCTGGAGCGGTCCCTGACCGAATCGAACACCACCGAAAGCCCGGAAGTTGCCGCGACAACCCTGACCCGGGAACTCAACGAAGCACGCGACCGGTTGTACACCGAGGGATACCGGTTACGGGTCCAGATGATCAAGCAGCAACCGCCCACGGCAGCGCGCGTCGAATGGCTTGTCGGCAAAGGTGAAGTCGACATTGTGCGCAACGGTGAACAACGTCGCCTCAAGGGCCCGCGCAAGGATTTCCTGCAGGAATACGAAATCCGCGAGCGCAAGTCCAGGCAGGTGCTGTGGTACGCGCACTTCCACTACCCCGCCAAGAACGCCGCCCTCGACACCTTTACCGCTGCACATCTGAAGCTGCGTGATCAACGGCTGCTGGCAGGCGCCCTCGACCTGCGCTCGGCTGCCACCAACCCGCAACTGATTGCCATCTATCGCAGCGAGATCAGCCCGCAACTGGCGCGCTCGCTGTTCTTCTCACGACACTGAAACGTCAAAAAGGACAATGACGATGACCCCACATCCCGAGAATACCGAGTCCCCGGCCCTGCTGACCAAGAGCCTGGTGATCCACCAGACGAGCCAAGGGCCGACCGTCGATGAAGTCGCCGCCCAAATGCTGCGCAAGGCCCTGAAAACGCTGTTTCCCGACCGGGATCTCGATCCCGACCATTCGCTGATCGGCACACCGCAATGGCAAACGCTCGAGGGCGCGCTCGTGGCGCTGCCGACACGGTTCGAGTCGCTGACCCAGGCACTCGTGCGACAGTTTTTTACCTCCACCAACGCCAATTACCTGGAAGGCGAACACTTCCTGACGTCGAACCCGCAGGCCACGCCCGTGGTGCATCTGGACGTCAGCATCGAAGCCATCGCCGAGATGCTCAACGACTACGCACCCCTGCTGTTCGTGGCATTTGGCGAGCGCCAGTTGGCCTACTGGAACAGCCCCGGAAAACACGCACCGCACTGGCAGGAACTGTCCGATGCATTGCGCAAAGCCCTCGACGTGCAACACGTCACAGGCTGGGATGATGCCCAGTGTCGCGCGGCCAGGGCCGTCTCGCTTGAACCTGACAAAACGCAACGGCAATCGAGTGATCCGACGCTGTCGGCCATCCAGACCTGCCTGATCGACATCGACACTGTCGATGCCAATGGCAGCACCCGGCACCTGTTACTGGGCGGCGCCGCCGTGCTCACAGGGCGCTACGAACAACGTGACCTGGTGATGATGTACACCGTGGAAGACGGGTACGAATCGTTCGACTCCCTGAAGCAACTGGGTGACTCATTACCGGCGCGCATCGAGACGCGCCTGGCCGGCCGCGACATGAAGTGGCAGTTGTTCGAGCCCGAGGGAAATTTTTTCGACCACATGGCCTGGGCCCTGATCACCAGCCAGCTCGATACCATCACCGCAATCACCGCCGAAACGACGGATCCTGCCGAGCCTGCTTTCCCCTCCGATAGCACCAACGCTCGGGAGAAAAACACCCTCATTGGCCTCGACGATTCCATTCCCGACTGGCTGTTCGGTGCTTCGGCCGCCGACCTGGATGCCTACAGCCAATCCGTGAATGCGCTGGGCAAACTGTACAAGCAGGCCGACAAAAACCTGTTCCGGATTCAGCCCATCAACACGTTCGCCCAGCAACGCATGCGTGAAGCGATCGTTGCCGACACGCCCTCTGCGGCAACGCTACCCCTGGATAAACTTGAAATCACGATCACCCACAGTTTCGAATCCGGCGGGCTGACGCTGCCCAACCCGCATGACATCCACACCGAAACCCTGGGCGAATACGCCTTGCAAAACACGGCACCGTATCAGGCCAGCGTTCGATTCAACCCACCACAGCCTGTACCTGATTGGCTGACTGTGGCCTATCTGACGCAAATGGCGAGCAACGTCGATATCGGCGCGAACTACCCCAAACTGATCAAGGACAAGTTGATAGAGGACGCCGTGCAGGCCGGCTTGCAGCAGCACTTCTACATCAGTCAACTGCGTGCCTTGCTGCCGCTGATTGCACTGGAATGCAAGATCCGTCGCATCGGCGGCATCAATCAACGGGGTTACGGCTATATTCGCCAATGGCTCAACCCAACGCCAGGTTACCCGCAACCGATCGCCATCCGTCCGCTCGCCTTCCGCCATGCCGGGGACACCAGCGCAGACATTGTGGCGAACATGTTCATCATCGCTCCACGCCAGGCGGAAAACGGGCCGTGCCTGCTGTATCGCCCGTTGTTTGAACAGCCGTTATTGCAATTCCCCTCGGCGCAAAACCTGCTGTACGCCTTGCATCAACCGGGCGAATTAAGAGACTCGGTTCTGGCCTGGCTACCCGACTCGGCCACCAGCTTCAAATACGCCCAGTACACCTTCCCGGTCGGCCTTCCCAGCCCATGGCTGGAAGCCCAACTCCTTTCCGAACCCTGGACTTCCGTGGACT
Organism: Pseudomonas sp. GM33; assembly: GCF_000282295.1. Lineage (NCBI taxonomy): Bacteria > Pseudomonadati > Pseudomonadota > Gammaproteobacteria > Pseudomonadales > Pseudomonadaceae > Pseudomonas > Pseudomonas sp. GM33. The sequence goes on along the minus strand of NZ_AKJO01000035.1, from coordinate 36,269 downwards.
GGGCCGGCCCGGTCGAGCTCTCGGCCAATGAGCTGACCGGCGATGTTTTCCCCGTCCTGTTCAAGACCCACGCCCAGGCCATGGCCGAACTCGCTGATCGACAGTCGCTGTCCAATGCGCAACGCCGATGGGCCTTGCTGCGAGACAGCGGCTGGGCCCTGTTCAACGTCGCCGCGAATTTTCTCAGCGGTCCGGCAGGGGCTGCGGTGTGGGTCTGGCAAAGCATCAGCGACATCGAGCAGGTGCTGGATGCCCACCAGCATGACGACAAGCTCACTGAGTGGAGTACGGTCGCAGACATGCTGCTGAGCCTGGGCATCCTTCTCGCTCACCATGCCGCCGTGCGCCGCAAGACCGGCGCGCGATCGACGCCACGACGAATCGACAGCGGGATGCTCAAGCCCGAGACGCCAACGACCAGGCCGGCACGGCCCACCGCAACTCTCATTCCCACCCGTTTGACCGGTGAACTGCCCTCCAGCCATTACTCCTCACTGGAGGCCAGCGGCTCGGTGCCCCGTCGATCGCTCACGGCATTGGCCACGTATCTGGACACTTTGGCCGTATCAGCACCTGACCTCACGCTCCCGACTCTGGAAACACTCCAGCGGGATACCGCGTTCTTGTATCGCCTGGATGGCAAGACCTACGCAAAAGTCGGTGAACGCTGGTTTTGCGCGGTGGAAAACGACGATCAACAGGTACAACTCGTGTATCCGCACGAGCCCTCGAAAACCGGCCCGCTATTGATTCACAACCGACAAGGCCAGTGGTTTGTGGATACCCGGTTGCGCCTGCGCGGCGGTGCCGGTGGTAGCAGCTTGCAAAGCCAACTCAAGGCCCGGCGCAGGGAAAAGGCGCAGCAGAAGCAAGCGCTGAGCGTTGCGCTGGAGAACTTCAAACGTCAGGAAGCCGCCGGCAATGCCGCACTGAATAAGGCCCAGGCCGAAATGATGGGCACAACCGGGTCAGCCCATGAGCAGGCGACCGAGCGCTACCTCAGCCAGCTGGAAACGTTGATCGGCGATTACAGCCAGGCCCTGAAAAATCTGCAGCAAAGGCGCCTCCTGGGCGCAAGCGAAGGCTATCTCAATGATCTGCTGAGCATGACCACCCACCTGCAAAAGAACCTCAGCCTGTGGTTCGTCCTCAAGCGCAACGCCTACGCAATACTGACGGACAGGCTTGCGCAGAACACGCTCATTGATTCAAACACGTTATTGCAGGCCCACGTCGAGGACGTCCGGCAGGCGCTGGCGCTGAGCCAGGACATGATCGCCCGCCTGCAAGTGTCCGCCAGCTCCCTGGAGTCGCTCGACGCCATTGGCAGTGCCGGCCTGGTCGCCGCACAACGCTTGCGCCAACTGATGCCGACCTTCACCCAATGGGATTTGAAGTCCAACGAAATCGGCATGTCCCATGAGTTGTGCATGCGCAACGACGCCGGACTGGACAATGAAGCGGCCCGCACAGCGGTAGGAGAGCTGATTATCGAGGCAGCGACGGCCACGCACCGGCACGCGGTCTTGAACCGGAGCCCGCAAGGCGCTGAAGGTGCAGCGCTTCGCATCGACGATCTGAGCAGGCTGATCGATGTCTACGCCGATGCCGATCAGCGCCTTGAAGACCTTCCCGGTGAATATCCAGGCCAAGTGGAGCCCAGCGAACTTGAGCGAGTACGTGGCTTGATTGGCGAGTTTCGTCAACTTGCCCGGGAGCAACTGAGCGCGCTGTTGCCCGAGAGCGGCAAAAGCCTTACGCCGGCCTTGCCCGAACCTGCCATTGCAGGGCCCTCGCGGCCAAGCGTCAAGATAACCAAGAGTCGACCACGTGACCCGATGCCAGCCAAGGCCCCGCCACCCGAGGAACCCAGCCTCAAGGAAATGCTACCGGCCCGCCCCAAACCCGCGGCGCCGCCGGCTCTGGGCGATATCGACATCATCGCCGAAGGCCTGGACCTCAACGCGAATGTTCAGGACTTCATCAAGCGAACACAAAAAGATGCCCTCAAACCCAACCGCATACCGGCAGACATGCAGGACTTGTTCGATTTGCAGGCTCAACGGCTGGAACAGGCTGCCATCAATGTCACACAGGCCATGGCGCGTCTGCGCGCCGCAGGGCAAACACCCCCGCCGGTGGCTACCCTGGCCGCAGAACTTAACAGCGCCGCTGTGCAGTTACGCGCCAAAGGCATCGCTACTCGTGCCGGTCTGCTGAAAGAGCGCCAACCCCGACAGGCCTATCTGCAATGGCTGCTGGACCACCATCAGGTGCGGATCGAAAGAAACGACCAGGGACGGATCAGGACCAGGAAGCGCCAAGACTATTTTCAGGAATACCGGATTCTTGATATCACGAACAACGATCAGCCGTTGTGGCTGGCGCACTTTCACTACGATTCAGTGAATGCCCCGCTGGAGCAGTTCACCGCTGCACACCTTAAAATCGCCGAACCTTACTTGCAGACATTCAGCGCCGAGCGCCGTCAGACACTCACCAGCCTGGCACCGATCGACTACGTGTTGAGGCGCATCAGCGACCCGACGCTGTTCTTCAAGCTCGAAGCTAAACCCTGAAACAAGCCTGGCGGGCGGACTGAAAAGCCGCCCGCGTCAACGAACCATCCACACGCTGCGCAATCGCTCCAGCGCTGACTCGATCGCTTTTTCGGGCACGGCGGCGAAACCCAGCACCAGCCCCGCTCGCTGATCCATCGGCGTCCTGGAGTCGGGCAGCCAATAGCTGCTCAAGCCGTTGATCTCGACATCGACACTTTGCGCCAACTCGATCAATTCACGTTCGCGCGCCACGCTCTCGACCGGCACGGTCATGTGCAGCCCGGCGGCGACGGTGGGTAATGGTCCGACGCCGGGAATCTCCGCCGGCCAGCCATTGAGCAATGTATTACGGCGACTCAACGCCGCACGGCGCATGCGGCGAATATGCCGCTGGAAATGCCCGGCCGCCATGAACTCGGCCATCACCGCCTGGGTACTGACCTCGGAATGGCGTACGTCCACGGCACGGCGTTGAGCAAAAGCCTGCGCCAGCCCTGTCGGCAGCACCAGGTAACCCAGGCGCAACGCCGGAAACGCCACTTTGCCGAACGTGCCGACGTAGAGTACCCGGCCTTGCCGATCCAGTGCCGCCAAAGGCGCCAGTGGCGCACCGCTGTAGCGGTACTCGCCATCGTAGTCATCCTCGACGATCCAGCCCTGGGTGCGCTCGGCCCAGGCCAGCAGCTCCAGACGGCGAGCCAGGCTCATCACCACCCCAGTCGGGTACTGATGGGACGGGGTGACGTAGGTCAAACGGCAATCACGCAGCTGTGCCAGTTCAGCGCAGTCGATGCCCTCGCCATCCACCGCCACCCCATGCAACTTCGCACCTGCCACGGCGAACGCATGACCGGCCGCCCGATACCCGGGATTTTCAATCGCTACCCCATCACCGGGCTCCACCATCAGCTGTGCACAAAGGCTGATTCCCTGCTGCGCGCCACTGGTGATCACAATTTGTTCAGCCGTGCACTGCATGCCACGGGAACTGCGTAAATACGCAGCAATCATCCTGCGCAAGCGCGCATCGCCAGCCGGGTCGCCGTAGCACAGTTGCTGCAAATCCGGTTTGCGCCAGAAAGCCGCATTCAGCTTGGCCCAGACCTCGAATGGAAACAGGTCGAACGCCGGAACACCGACCCGAAATGCCCGGGGCGGACCGCTCGGCGGACTGGGTAAATGGTTGTTTTTCACCCTGGCCAACGGATCGTTGTGGATAACTTTGCTGGATGGATCCACAGGTAAATCCAGCCAATTTGTGGATAAGGTTGTTGATAACCCTGTTGAAAAGCCTGTGGATACTTTTGTGGATAGTTTTTTTGCCGGCAACGCCGCCTGAGGCAGTTGCGCAACATAAGTGCCGTCCCCGACTCGTCCCTCAACGAAGCCTTCGGCGTACAACTGATCGTAGGCACGAACCACGCTGTTACGGGAAATCGCCAGCGCTGCGGCCAGGTCACGACTGGCCGGCAGACGCGTTCCACTGGCCAATCGTCCGTCGAGGACGCGCAGGCGCAAGGCCTGATAGAGCTGGCGACTCAACCCCTGGCGACGGTCGAGTTCGATACCGGCCGGGTTGAACGACAAGGAAAGCGGCGCATCCGTCATGACAATGGACCCATGAAATTGGTCATTAATGGCTCTTACAACAGACCAATAGCCTGCCTAGGATGAAGACATTCGCCAAGGGAAATATCTCCATGTACACGCCACGCGCTTTTGCCATCGACGAGTTGTCCCAACTGCATGAACTGATCCTCGCCACCCGTCTCGCCATATTGGTGACCCACGGTGAGAGCGGCCTGCAGGCCAGTCATGTGCCGGTGCTGTTGCATTGCGAACAAGGCTTGAACGGCACGTTGTACGGGCATCTGGCCAAAGCCAATCCACAGTGGAAAGACCTGCGCGACGGTGCCGAAGCCCTGCTGATTTTTGCCGGTGCCGACGCCTACGTCAGCCCCGGCTTCTACCCGAGCAAGGCCGAACACGGCAAAGTCGTGCCAACCTGGAACTACGTCGCCGTACACGCCTATGGCCGAGCCGAAACCTTTAGCGATGGCGGGCGGCTGCTCGACATCGTCAGCACCCTCACCGACCGTCATGAAGCTGGCCGCGCCCAACCGTGGTCAGTGGCCGATGCCCCCGCCGATTACATCGACGGCATGCTCAAGGCCATCGTCGGTTTCGCCATTCCCATCGACCGTCTGGAAGGCAAGCGCAAGCTCAGCCAGAACCGCAGCCCCGCCGACATCGCCGGCGTACGCGAAGGCCTGGCCGCCAGCCCCGACGTCAACGACCAGACCCTCGCCCAATTGATGCGCTAAGGAAATCACCATGAGTCAAATCGACATTCGCCAAGTCACCGCCGGTGATCACGCGGCCTGGTTGCCGCTGTGGCAAGCCTACCTGCGCTTCTACAAAACCGAATTGCCGGAGGCCGTCACTCACAGCACCTGGCAGCGCATGCTCGACCCGAACGAACCGACATACGCCGCCCTCGCCTGGGCTGACAACAAAGCCGTGGGCATGGTGCATTTCATCTACCATCGTTCGAACTGGGCCATCGAAAACGCCTGTTACCTGCAAGACTTGCTGGTGGTCCCGGAAACCCGAGGCGCCGGCGTCGGCCGGCAACTGATCGAGTTCGTCTACACCACAGCCAAAGCCGACGGCTGCAACAAGGTGCACTGGCTGACCCACGAAACCAACGCCACCGCGATCCAGCTCTACGAGCGCATTGCAGAACGCCCCGGTTTCATCCAGTTTCGCAAAGCCATTTAAGGTTCAAGGAGAACAACATGTCGACTTCACTCGCCAACTGGAAAGGCGTCCCGGCCCCCACGACGCAACTGATCGAAGGACGCTTCATCCGCCTGGAAAAACTCGACCCGGCGCGCCACGGCGACGACCTGTTCAAAGCCCTGCAAGGTCCGGGCGCCGACCCGAAGCTTTGGGACTATCTGCCATACGGCCCCTTCCCGGAGCGCAGCGCCTTCAATGATTGGCTGAACAACCATGCGGCCAATAGTGACCCGTACTTCTTCAGCGTGATCGATCGCGCCAGCGGCGAGGTCCAGGGCATCCTCAGCCTGATGTCCATCGTCCCGGCCCAGGGCCGCATCGAAATCGGCCACGTCACCTTCGGCGCGCCGATGCAGCGCTCACCGAAAAGCACCGAGGCGGTTTACCTGCTGGCCAAGGAATCCTTCGCCCTCGGCTACCGTCGCCTGGAATGGAAATGCAACAACGCCAACGCCCGCTCCAAATATGCGGCCGAGCGTTTGGGTTTCAGTTTTGAGGGTGTGTTTCGCCAGCACATGGTGGTCAAGGGGCAGAACCGCGATACGGCGTGGTACTCGATTCTGGATTCGGAATGGCCGGCGATTGGGGCTGGGTTCGAGCATTGGTTGAGTGATGAGAACCAGACGGGGTCGGGGCAGTTGAAAAGCCTCGTTGAGTGCCGCGGCTAAAAGCATCAAAAGCAAAAGATCGCAGCCTTCGGCAGCGCCTACAGGGTCGGTATACATCCTGTAGGAGCAACGAAGGCTGCGACCCTTTGATCTTCAATACGCCGCTTTATCAAGCCGAATCAGGATGTGCGATCAGAGCAGTTTTAACTGATATCCCGTCGAATCCGCACCACACCCATTTTCAGTCCAAACGGACGGAACACTGCGTTCAAAGACTTCAGCGTCTGATTCCCTTCTCCATGTTCAATGTGCACCAACGTGCGCACCGAGATTTTGCACATTTTGGCGAATTGGGTCTGGTGCAAACCGGTGACTTCGACTCGCAAACGGCGAACCGCTTCGCCAATTTCAAGAGTGCCCTGAGCCAAAGCCTCTTGAATGCTTTCTATGAGCACTGTGCGTTCTGCAACGGTCATGCTCATTTCAAGCCCCATTCTTTCAAACGTTGTTCCAGATTTTTCAATGCAATTTGTGGGTGATTCATTGTCTGTCCAGGCAAACCGCTGGCCGAGAGAATATCGGGGAGTGCCATCAGGCGAGTTGCATCTTCACGCAGGCGCTCAAATGAATCCTGCACGTCACTCAAAGCGGCTAATGGATCATCCGGATCAGCGATGTCGGCCAATGTACGGCACACCCCGCGCCAATCAACGTCACCCGCTCTCTCCAGTTCTTTTGGCCACTTGGTGGTCCGTGTCACACCTTCGTCGTCCATCACCATGGGCGCTAAATCATAAATGGGTGCAAGACGAAACGAGGCGTCATCACGGATGATTGCGGTATTGCGTCCGTGGTTATCCGAGTTGCCAAGGATTTTGTTGATCAGATCCCGACGAAGATAATCGGCAACGAGATCCGGAATTTGATCCGCCTGCCCCGCCTCACGCCAAAGTCCTGCCAACAAGCGGATAACGTCCATGTGGTCCAAAGCACTACCCGGCGTCGTAATGTTTGCCAGCGAGTAAATTGACTCCACGGCAAAGCGCTCGACGCCTTGGTCGGTCACTTGACGGTCAAAACGCTGCATCCACAAGCTGGGTTTGGTCGCTTCTTCCAGTGCAAGCCCCTCGACGGCCACAGTCTCAATCCCCAGACTCTGGAGCGCCCTGTAGTAGTGATACTCGCTTCTGAGGATTACCTGATCAGTTTCCAGCCCTTTGTTGCGGGCGAACTTCACAAACCAGTGTTGAGTGACGTCGGCGTCCCCAAGTACTGCATCCGGGTACAGTAGCCCGGCCTTGTTCTGAGCCAACAAAAGCTTCGGAGCCTCGCCACCTGCACCTGTTGCGCCACCAATGGCAGCCCCCTGCTCGTAGGCATACTCAAGAAATCGATTATTGCGACTGATGACGTCCTGGCGCTCAAAACCAATCGGCTCACGCTGATCCACTGCTTCGGCAGACGCCTTGACCCGCATATTTCCGATCGGCGCCGGCGTGCTTCTGGCCAGCAGGTAAAGGTCTGCACTTACGTCCGCAGGCTTGTCTTTGCCTATATGCGCCAAAAGGAACCTTTTGGCTGCACCTGCCGGTGCAACATCATGTACAAACGCTGGCGCATTGGATCGTCTGCCATCCCAATCCAAAGGGAATCTCGCGCTCACTGCCTTGGCGAACGGCGTTCCAATATCTTCGTAATTTTCAAAAAGATACGTTTGCTGGTATCCAAAATTGCAGCGACTTTCGAAGCCTTTTTCAGGGCTGTCGAAGCTCAAAATCATGGCGTCGTGCCAGTTTCCTGCCCAATAGATCTGTAAAGTCAGATCGTACATGTCGTCACCACCTGCATTTAAATGCATATTCTCATGGCTGATTATCGCGATGAATGCAATATAGTGCACACAAAGAGCGCAGGCACAGTGGCCATGTGTATTAAAATGCAGATCTAACCACTTGCGTGGCAAAATAACGCAAAATAATGCAGATCACGCCGAACCAATAGTTCGAAAGCCACAAAATCAGAAATTGCTTTACGGACGATGCCGGAAACGTCGGCCGCGACAACAGGGGATGAGCGTCTGATCGCCAAATCCAGAGCATAAAAAAAGGGGAGCACATGCCCCCCCGAGGTTTAAAGCGTTGTATCGAGGCTGTTAACTCAGCCTTCGATCTCGATCAGGATCTCGCCCGGGTTCACCCGGTCGCCCTTGGCCACGTGAATGGCGGTGACTTTGCCGGCGATGGCTGCCTGGACTTCGGTTTCCATCTTCATCGCTTCAGTGATCAGCACGGCCTGGCCCGCCTTGACGGTGTCGCCCTCCTTGACCAGCACATCGACGATGTTGCCCGGCATGGTGGTGCTGACATGGCCCGGTGCAGTGGCTTGCTTGCGCTTGCTGCTGCCGCCGCCGACGAATTCGTTGAGCGGCTCGAACACCACTTCTTCCGGCATGCCGTCGATGGACAGGTAGAAGTGACGCTTGCCTTCAGCCTTGACGCCAACACCGGTGATGTCGACGCGGTAGGTTTCGCCGTGAACGTCGATGACGAACTCGGTCGGCACGCCTTCACCGCCCGCCGAGGCCACTTTGCCGGCTTCCGGAATCGGCAACAGCACTTCAGGTGTCAGGGTTCCAGCCGCGCGCTCTTCGAGGAACTTGCGACCGATGTCCGGGAACATGGCGAAGGTCAGCACGTCTTCTTCAGACTTGGCCAGAGCACCGATATCGGCGCGTAGCTTGGCCATTTCCGGCTTGAGCAGATCGGCTGGACGCACGTCGATCACTTCTTCGCTGCCAATGGCCTGGCGACGCAGTTGTTCGTTGACGGTGCCCGGCGCCTTGCCGTAGCCGCCTTGCAGGTACAGCTTCACTTCGTTGGTGATGGTCTTGTAGCGCTCGCCGGCCAGCACGTTGAAGAACGCCTGGGTGCCGACGATCTGCGAGGTCGGGGTGACCAGCGGCGGGAAGCCGAGGTCTTCGCGAACGCGCGGGATTTCGGCCAGCACTTCGCTCATGCGATTCAGCGCGCCCTGCTCTTTCAACTGGTTGGCCAGGTTGGAAATCATCCCGCCCGGTACCTGGTTGACTTGCACACGGGTGTCGACGGCGGTGAATTCGCTTTCGAACTGGTGGTACTTCTTGCGCACGGCGTAGAAGTACAGGCCGATCTCTTGCAGCAGTTCCAGGTTCAGCCCGGTGTCGAATTCGCTGCCTTTAAGGGCGGCGACCATCGACTCGGTGCCCGGGTGGCTGGTGCCCCAGGCGAAGCTGGAGATCGCGGTGTCGATGTGGTCAGCGCCGTTTTCGATGGCCTTCATCTGGCACATCGCGGCCAGGCCAGCGGTGTCGTGCGAGTGGATGAACACGGGCAGCGACTGCTCGGCTTTCAGGGCCTTGACCAGTTCGCCGGTGGCGTACGGGGTCAGCAAACCGGCCATGTCCTTGATCGCCACCGAGTCGCAACCCATGGCTTCCATTTGCTTGGCCTGGTTCACGAAGGCCTCGATGGTGTGCACCGGGCTGGTGGTGTAGGCGATGGTGCCCTGGGCGTGTTTGCCAGCGGCTTTCACCGCTTCGATGGCCACGCGCAGGTTACGCACGTCGTTCATGGCGTCGAAGATGCGGAACACGTCGATGCCGTTGACCGCAGCCTTGGCGACGAACGCTTTGACCACGTCGTCGCTGTAGTGGCGGTAGCCCAGCAGGTTCTGGCCGCGCAACAGCATTTGCAGGCGGGTGTTAGGCAGCGCCGCGCGCAGTTGGCGCAGACGCTCCCACGGGTCTTCCTTCAGGAAACGTACACAGGCGTCGAAGGTCGCGCCACCCCAGCACTCCAGCGACCAGTAGCCGACTTTGTCGAGCTTGTCGCAGATCGGCAGCATGTCTTCGGTGCGCATGCGGGTGGCGAGCAGCGATTGGTGGGCGTCGCGCAGGATCGTGTCGGTAACGTTTATCTTTTTAGAAACAGGGGGCTTGCTCATTATTCTATTCCTCACAGGCCTGCGTGGGCGGCGATGGCGGCGGCGATGGCCAGGGCCAGCTCTTCGGGTTTGCGCTTGATCGAGTAGTTGGTCAGTTCTGGGTGGCTTTCAACGAAGCTGGTATTGAACTGGCCGCTACGGAATTCCGGGTTACGCAGGATTTCCTGGTAGTACGCGGCAGTGGTCTTGACCCCTTGCAGACGCATGTCATCGAGGGCGCGCAGACCACGGTCCATCGCCTCTTCCCAGGTCAGCGCCCACACCACCAGTTTCAGACACATGGAGTCGTAGAACGGCGGAATGGTGTAGCCGGTGTAGATCGCCGTGTCGGTACGCACGCCGGGGCCGCCGGGTGCGTAGTAACGGGTGATCTTGCCGAAGCTCGGCAGGAAGTTGTTCTTCGGGTCTTCGGCGTTGATCCGGAATTGCAGGGCGAAACCACGGTGCTGGATGTCTTCCTGCTTCACCGACAGTGGCAGGCCGGAGGCAATGCGAATCTGCTCGCGGACAATGTCGATACCGGTGATTTCTTCGGTGATGGTGTGTTCCACCTGCACCCGGGTGTTCATCTCCATGAAGTACACCTCGCCCTCGGCGAGCAGGAACTCCACGGTGCCGGCATTCTCGTAGCCCACGGCCTTGGCTGCACGCACCGACAGGTCGCCGATGTAGGCGCGCTGTTCCGGGGTCAGTTGCGGGCTCGGGGCGATCTCGATCAGCTTCTGGTTGCGGCGCTGGATCGAGCAATCACGCTCGAACAGGTGCACCACGTTGCCGAAGCTGTCGCCAAGGATCTGCGCTTCAATGTGCTTGGGATTGACGATGCATTTTTCCAGGAACACTTCCGCCGAACCAAAAGCCTTGGTGGCTTCGGAAATGACCCTCGGGAAAGCCTGTTCGAGTTCTTCACGGCTGTTGCAGCGACGAATACCGCGACCACCGCCACCGGATGTGGCCTTGAGCATCACCGGGTAGCCAATGCGATCGCCTTCGGTCAGGGCTTCTTCGATGCCCGACACGTTGCCTTCGGTGCCCGGGGTAACCGGTACGCCAGCCTTGATCATGCTGCGGCGCGCTTCGGTCTTGTCGCCCATCCGGCGAATGACTTCAGCCGATGGACCGATGAACTTGATCCCGCGCTCGGCGCAGATTTCCGCCAGTTCGGCGTTTTCCGAAAGGAATCCGTAACCGGGGTGCAGCGCATCGCAACCGGTTTCCACAGCCAGGTTCACCAGCTTGCGCGGGTTCAGGTAACCGGCCAGCGGCTCGGCACCGATGCTGTGGGCCTCATCCGCACGCTTCACATGCAAGGCATGACGGTCGGCGTCGGAATAGATCGCGACCGAGCGAATGCCCATTTCGGCACAGGCACGTACGATTCGTACGGCAATCTCACCACGGTTGGCGATCAGGATCTTTGTTATCACTTGGAGTTTCCCTTGAGGCCGGTGGTACCCACGACCTGCTAGACCCAGGTCGACGCGTGACCAAATGTTTCAATTTGGTCGCAGGTCCACACTAGCGCCCACAAGGGATCAACAAAAATGAATAAAAATTGGGTCGTGCATAAGTAAAGACTTATAGTTGATTAACCAGCCAGCGACGAGAGTGACCGGATAATGCGTAAGTCATTGATGCGTATGACTTTGCGGCAATTGCAAATCTTCAATGAGGTCTGTGATTTGCGCTCTTACAGCCGCGCGGCCGACGAAATGTCGCTCACACAACCTGCCGTCAGCCTGCAGATTCGTCAGCTCGAAGAGCTGATTGGCCAGCCTTTGTTCGATTATGTCGGCAAAAAGCTCTACATGACCGAAGCCGCTGAAGCGTTACAGCGAGCCAGCCGGGATATTTTCGGACGCCTGGAAAACCTCGACATGCAGCTGTCGGACATGCAGGGCTCGTTGCAGGGGCAACTGAAACTGGCGGTGGAATCCAGCGCCAAGTATTTCGTGCCGCATCTGTTTGCCGCATTCAAACGCCAGCACCCGGAGGTGAACCTGCAACTGACGGTGGTCAATCGCGGCCAGGTGATTCGGCGTCTGTCGGACAACCGCGACGACCTGGTGATCATGTCCATGGTTCCTCAGGACATGGGCCTGGAGTTCCTGCCGTTCCTGAACAACCCGATCGTCGCCGTGGCGCCGCCGGATCACCCGCTGTGTCATATGGGGCCGCTGCGCTTGCAGGATCTCGAGCCCTACACACTGCTGCTGCGAGAGCCAGGCTCCGGGACGCGGTTGGCGTGCGAAGAATATTTCAAAGAGAAGCGCGTGCACTTCAACCAGACCCAGGAAGTCTCGTCTGCCGAAGCTCAGCGTGAATGCGTACTGGCAGGTCTGGGCGTTGCGCTGTTGACGCGCCACGCCCTGAACCTTGAGCTGGCAACCGGTGGGTTGATCGAGCTACCCATCGAAGAGCTGCCACTGTTTCGCAGCTGGTGCCTGGTGCAGGCCAAGGCGAAACGCCTGTCACCGGTGGCTCACGCCTTCCTGGCGTTTATCCGCAGCGAACGGATCCAGATCAGCGCGCTGGTTGAGCGTTTCGACGGGAAGTCGAGGGAGATGCCTGCCAGAAGTTGAGTTCCAACTCCGGAAAGTCGCCAATTTCGGCCAGAAGCTGACGGCGTTCGCAGCGATCTTCGATGGCGCGACGGAATTCCATACGGCGCTGGTCTTCTTGCTGACGACGGGTTTTGACAGCGCTGTTGCGTTCTTCGTAGGGCATGGCCATTTCGAGTCTCCCAAGGCGAGTACGGGAGTTTCAAGATAGGCGCGAGGGATGACGGTTTGGCGGCTTGATGGTTACAGACCGATGAATGTTGTTTGGTCCTGTGGCGAGGGAGCTTGCTCCCGTTCGGCTGCGCAGCAGTCGCACAATTCTTGGGGCCGCTTCGCGACCCTGCGGGAGCAAGCTCCCTCGCCACAGGGGGTCGCGCCGGCCTTGAAATCAGTCGTCCAGCGCTTTCACCGACTTGGGCGACAACCGCAAACTGCGCAAACTGCGTTTAACACTCTTGAGGTGATTGACCAGGCTCGGGCCACGGGCCATGGCCACGCCCATCGCCAACACGTCGATCACCACCAGGTGAGCGATACGCGAGGTCAGCGGCGTATAGATTTCAGTGTCTTCGTGCACATCGATCGCCAGGTTGACCGTCGACAACTCGGCCAATGGCGTCTGGCTTGGGCACAACGTGATCAACGAAGCGCCGCTTTCGCGCACCAGGTTGGCGGTGATCAGCAGGTCCTTGGAACGACCCGACTGGGAAATGCAGATGGCCACGTCAGTCGGCTTCAATGTCACGGCCGACATCGCCTGCATGTGCGGGTCGGAGTACGCCGCTGCGGTGAGCAGCAAGCGGAAGAATTTGTGCTGCGCATCCGCCGCGACCGCACCCGAGGCGCCAAAACCATAGAACTCGACGCGCTGGGCCTGGGACATCAGCGTCACGGCCCTCTGCAACTCCAGCGGATCGAGTTTCTCGCGAACCTCCATCAGGGTATGCAGGGTGGTGTCGAAGATTTTCAGGCTGTAGTCAGCGACCGAATCGTCTTCGTGGATCGCAAACTGGCCAAAACTCGCACCGGCCGCCAGGCTCTGGGCCAGCTTCAGCTTCAGGTCCTGAAAGCCGGAACAACCGATGGCACGGCAAAAACGCACGATGGTCGGTTCGCTGATACCCACGCTGTGGGCCAGGTCGGCCATGGAGCTGTGCATCACGGCCGCAGGATCAAGCAGCACGTGGTCGGCGACCTTGAGCTCCGACTTGCGTAACAGGTGACGAGACTGGGCGATGTGTTGCAGCAGATTCAAAGGGCTGGACTCTTTGTTATTGGCAGGTGCCGGGGATGTAGCACGCTTGTAGTTATACTACATGAATGGGCTTTTTGCCTCCTCAATGCGTAACCACATCCCTCGGCATTGGGGCACGCGCGCTCCATGTAGCGTTCATTGCCGGTTTTCCAGTTGCTCCTCCACGCTCGCCTTCTGGCGTTTCGGCAAAATTGCGCCTCGCATTACAAAGATCACCACCAGTTACTTAATTAACAACCCGCCACAAATATCAAATTACAAACAAGACAACCGTCATCACCCACAAACTGAGTAAAGCTGAATATATTAAACATGCAGGACGCAATTAACTTAATTACAGGAGTTACATACCATGCTTGATAATCTAGCCGACATCCGTTGGACCGCCCAAATCGACCGCATGCCAGGAGCGGCTTCTTTCCGGGTCTTTGGCACCATAACCGTAGGAAATACGGCCAATATACCAACGCTGGTACGAAGTGAAATTCAGGACAAACCTTGTGATTTAAGACTTGACCTGAAAGCTAACCCCAACCAAATTGGATTGACAGTTATAACGCAAGCCATCGTCGAGTATAAGTCTGCCGACATTCCCAATGTTACTAGCGTCAGTATCTATTTCGAAGGTAAATTAATGGCCTGCATTAATGAAATACTGATCACCGATTAAGAACACCCGCTGCAAACTTCCCGTCAGACCGCCAAGTCCTGACGGGAAGCCATTTCGGTCAATCCACACCATTCTCTCGCAGCAGAACGGCCAGGACCTGCGCCTCGACCGGCCGACTGATCAGATAACCTTGCACCTCATCGCAGCGCTCAGCCTTGAGAAACTCAAGCTGCTCCTGGTGTTCCACCCCTTCCGCGACAACCTTCAACGACAAGCCATGGGCCATGGCAATGATCGCCCGTGTGATCGCGGCATCTTCGGTGCCCTCGCCCAGTCCGCGGATGAACGCCTGGTCGATTTTCACGTAATCCACCGGAATGCGTTTGAGATAACTCAAAGACGAATACCCGGTGCCAAAATCATCGATCGCCAGTTTCACCCCGAGATCACGCAGCTGCTGGAAGGTTGCGATGATGTGTTCGACGCTGTCCAGCAACTGGCTTTCGGTGAGCTCCAGCTCCAGGAAATGTGGCTCCAGCCCGGTTTCCTCCAGCACCTGCCGTACCAGACTGACCAGCTTGCCCTGGCGCAATTGATGCACCGACAGATTGACCGACACCCGAATCGCATCGAGCCCCTGCCGCTGCCACTCACAGGCTTGCCAGCAGGCCTGACGCAGCACGAACTCACCGATCGGGCCGATCAATCCGGTTTCTTCAGCCAGGCCGATGAAATCCCCCGGCGGCACACGGCCCATGGTCGGATGATCCCAACGCACCAGCGCCTCGGCAGCATTCAGCTTGCCCGTGGCGAGGCACAGCTTGGGTTGGTAGAACACCTTCAACTGCTTCTCTTCGATGGCTTTGCGCAACTGGTTTTCCAGCTGCAAACGCTCCAGCGTGCTGGCTTGCAGGCTGTCGGTATAGAACTGGAAGTTGTTGCCGCCCAAATGCTTTGCGTGCTGCATGGCCATGTTCGATTGACTGACCAACGCGGAAATTTCCCGGGCGCTGTCCGGCAACAGACTGATGCCCATCGACGCACTGACCACCAGCTCATGGCCGTCAATGGTCACCGGCAAACGTAACTTGCTCGCCAGACGAGTCGCCACCCGCGCCAGGCTCGAAAGGTTGCCGTAGGCATTGAACAGCACGGCAAACTCATCGCCGGACAGACGCGCGATGGTGTCTGCTTCAGGCAATGCATTCACCAGTCGCCGGGCTATTTTCTGCAACAACTGGTCGGCGACTTCATGCCCCAGGCTGTCATTGAGTTGCTTGAAGCGGTCGAGATTGATGTGTAACAAGGCCAGGCTGCGATAACCGCCTTGTCGTACCCGTTGATGAGCCTCGCTGAGGCGTTCGCGGAACATCGCGCGGTTGGCCAGACCGGTAAGTTCGTCGTAATGGGTCAGGTAGCGCATTCGCTCTTCGGATTCCCGGCGGGCAGAAAGATCCGCGAAGAAGCCCACGATATGGCTGACATTTCCCCGGCTATCGCGCACGGCATTCAATTGCAGCCACTGCGGATACATCTCGCCGTTCTTGCGGGTTTCCACCAATTCGCCCTGCCAACTGCCTTGCTGCTCCAGCGCCTGATGGATCGTGGCGTAATGCCGACGCGCATCTCGACTGCAGGGCAACTCAACGACATTGCGTCCGATCATGTCTTCGATGGCATAGCCGGTCACCCGACTGAAGGCTTGATTGATCGCGATAAGGACGTAGTTCGGGTCGAAAATCACAATCCCTTCGCTGGCCGCCTCGAATACGGTCGCCGCCAGTTGCCGCTGCTCTTCCAGGTTTTTGCTGACGCTGATGTCGCGACGAGTGCCGACCATGCGCAAAACCCGTCCGTTCTCGGCACGCTCGACCGCCCGCCCACGGTCCTCGATCCAGACCCAGTGGCCATCGCCATGGCGCACGCGATACTCGATTTGATAGTCCTCGGTGCGGCCCTTCAGATGCTCGACCAGCGCCCTTTTCAGCGCTGGAAGGTCCTCGGGGTGAAGACGCGGCTTGAGGTGACGCAGGATTGCCGTGACCTGATCCGGCTCCAGGCCGAACAATTCCTGAATCTGCGTGTGATGGACTTCGTCGGTTTGCAGATTCCAGTCCCACAACCCCAACTCGCTGGCCTTCAATGCCAGCGCCAGGCGTGCTTCGCTCTTGCTCAGCGCCTGGTTGGCGGCGTCCAGCTCCAGGCTGCGCTGAGCGACGCGGTTTTCCAGGTCGACCTGGATCTCTCGCAATTCGTTCTCGGCGCGTCGACGCTGTTCGATCTCCTTGGCCAGCTTTTGATTGAGCTGATCACTGCTGCTTTGCGCCTGCTGTAGATGTTCGATCAATGCCTGATTCTGAAAGCGTCGCATCAAGCCCCGATCGATCAATCGATTGACCTGCCAGGCCACCACGCTCAATGCACCGAGCAGAATCAGCCCGAACCAGCCCCAGCCCTGTTGCTGCTCGTCACCGCCCCAAAACATATAGGCGATGGCCGGTAGCAGACAGGGCAAGGTGAAAGACAGAAAGGCCGGCAAACTGACGGCATAAGCCACGCTGGCCGAGAGCGCTGCGGCGCCGATGAGCCCGAAGACCCAGGCTTGCTGAATGAAGTTATCGGCGGGGACCAGGGCAATGCCGGCACCGGCCAGGGTCAGACCAGTGAGGCCGGAACCCAGCAAAAACATCCGTCGCCAAAGGGGCTGGGCTTGACGATTGGGGATGGCCGAATCGAAGGCTGCGACCTGAATCACCCGCAATGCCACTAACGACAACAACCACACCAGCCAGACACTGACCAGGAAATAGCGTTGCGGACTCCAGAGCAACCCGGCACAGACCAAGCCATTGATCAGCATGAACAACGTGGGCAGCAGCGATCCCTGATACAACAGGCGCGTGCGTTCGACCGCCATTTCCATGGCGTATTGCTTTCTGATAACCCGGGGCTCCACAGTGGGGCCCGACAGGTCGAAGCTGAGGGTCATAGGCGATGTTCTTGTTCTTATAATGATGAGCATGGGCCCGAAACTGCTCGGAGCATACACAAGCAATTGCCCGGACCAAACTGCTGCTGATCAATAAATCGCCAAATTTTTCAGCTGCCGCCTCACCCTGAAAACGCTCAAGGCACGCCCCGCCAACGCCTGCGGCCGATGACTGACCGGTCGTCCCTCGCATAACTTTCATCGGTTAATGCGAAGCGGGGTTTGCCCGGTGTGACGCGGCCCCCTAGAATGCCCCGATGCGCGATGATCTCTCCCTTCTGCTGAACTCCCTCAACGATGCCCAACGCCAGGCCGTAGCGGCCCCCGTGGGTCGTCAGTTGGTCCTGGCCGGTGCTGGTTCCGGTAAAACCCGAGTGCTGGTGCACCGTATCGCCTGGCTGATCCAGGTTGAAAACGCCTCGCCCCACTCCATCCTGTCGGTGACCTTCACCAACAAGGCTGCTGCCGAGATGCGCCAGCGCATCGAGCAACTGATGGGTATCAACCCGGCCGGCATGTGGGTCGGCACCTTCCACGGCCTGGCGCACCGCTTGCTGCGGGCGCACTGGCAGGAAGCGGGCTTGAGCCAGACTTTCCAGATCCTCGACAGCGATGACCAGCAACGGCTGGTCAAGCGGGTGATCCGCGAACTCGGCCTGGACGAGCAACGCTGGCCGGCCCGTCAGGCCCAATGGTTCATCAATGGGCAGAAAGACGAAGGTCTGCGCCCGCAACACATTCAAGCCAGTGGCGATCTGTTCCTGGCGACCATGCGCGGCATCTATGAGGCCTACGAGGCCGCGTGCCTGCGCGCCGGTGTCATCGACTTCTCCGAACTGTTGCTGCGCGCCCTCGATCTGTGGCGCGACCACCCGGGCCTGCTCGCTCACTATCAAAAGCGCTTCCGGCACATCCTCGTGGACGAGTTCCAGGACACCAACGCCGTGCAGTACGCCTGGTTGCGCCTGCTGGCCAAGGGTGGCGACAGCCTGATGGTGGTGGGCGATGACGACCAGTCGATCTACGGCTGGCGTGGCGCGAAAATCGAGAACATCTACCAGTATTCCGAAGACTTCCCGGACGCCGAAACCATTCGCCTGGAGCAGAACTACCGCTCCACCGCCGGCATCCTGAAGGCAGCCAACGCCTTGATCGCCAACAACACCGGGCGCCTGGGCAAAGAGTTGTGGACCGACGGTGGCGACGGCGAGGCAATCAATCTGTATGCCGCCTTCAACGAACACGACGAAGCACGTTACGTTGTCGAAACCATCGAAAGCGCGCTGAAAACCGGCCTGTCTCGCAGCGATATCGCGATTCTGTACCGCTCCAACGCCCAATCGCGGGTTTTGGAAGAAGCGCTGCTGCGTGAGCGCATTCCGTACCGCATCTATGGCGGCCAGCGCTTCTTCGAGCGCGCCGAAATCAAGAACGCCATGGCTTACCTGCGATTGCTCGAAGGACGGGGCAACGACGCCGCGCTGGAACGAGTAATCAACGTGCCAGCCCGCGGCATCGGCGAGAAAACCGTCGAAGCGATCCGCGACCATGCGCGCCACAGCGATGTGTCGATGTGGGAAGCGATGCGCCAACTGGTGGCCAACAAAGGCCTGACCGGTCGTGCGGCCGGCGCCCTTGGCGCGTTTATCGAGTTGATCGAGAACCTTGCCGCCAAATGCATGGAAATGCCGCTGCACCTGATGACCCAGACCGTCATCGAGCAGTCGGGCCTGATCGCCTATCACGAAGCGGAAAAAGGCGAGAAAGGCCAGGCCCGGGTGGAAAACCTTGAGGAACTGGTCAGCGCCGCACGCAACTTCGAAAACAGCGAAGAAGACGAAGACCTGACGCCATTGGCCGCGTTCCTCGGTCACGCGTCGCTGGAGGCCGGCGATACCCAGGCCGACGAGCACGAAGACAGCATTCAACTGATGACCCTGCACAGCGCCAAGGGCCTGGAATTCCCTTACGTGTTCCTGGTGGGCATGGAAGAAGGCCTGTTTCCGCACAAGATGAGCCTGGAAGAGCCCGGCCGCCTTGAGGAAGAACGTCGCCTGGCCTACGTCGGCATTACCCGGGCGATGCAGAACCTGGTGATGACCTACGCTGAAACCCGACGCCTTTATGGCAGCGAGACCTACAACAAGGTGTCACGCTTCGTACGCGAAGTGCCGAAAGGCCTTATTCAGGAAGTACGTTTGTCCAACAGCGTCAGCCGGCCGTTTGGTGGCAACCAGTCGATGAGTGGCAGCAACCTGTTCAGCGGCAGCGAAATTCCGGAAACCGGCTTCAGTCTGGGTCAGACCGTCCGCCATTCGATCTTCGGTGACGGCGTGATCCTCAACTTCGAGGGCGCCGGTGCTCAGGCCCGGGTGCAGGTGAACTTCAGCGAAGGCAGCAAGTGGCTGATGTTGGGTTACGCCAAGCTGGAAGCGATCTAAAAGACCGCCAGAGGTCTAATGTGGGAGCGGGCTTGCTCGCGAAGAACGATCACGCGGTGTTTCTGATGAACCGCGGTGCTGCCTTCGCGAGCAAGCCCGCTCCCACAGGGTTAGGCGTTGGCCTATGTGAATGAAAGGGAACAAATATGGGCTCAGGCTTTTTTTCCTCCTGGACATTCTGGGCCCTGTTATCGGCGGCATTCGCGGCGATGACCGCCATTTTCGCGAAAGTCGGCATCGAAAACGTCAATTCCGACTTCGCCACCCTGCTGCGGACGATCGTGGTATTGGTCAGCCTGGCCTTGATTTTGTACGCCACGGGCCAATATCAGTCATTGGGATCGATCTCGGCCAAGAGCTACCTGTTCCTGCTGTTGTCGGGCTTGGCCACTGGTGCGTCGTGGATCTGCTATTTCCGCGCACTCAAGGTCGGCCCGGCGTCACTGGTTGCCCCGGTGGATAAACTCAGCGTGGTGCTGGTGGCCGTTCTTGGCGTAGTCCTGCTGGGTGAAAAACTCGACCTGCGCCAATGGGGCGGAATCGGTCTGATCACGGCCGGAGTCGTCATGCTGGCATTACGTCGCTAGGCGAACGTCCTACAAAACTCATCCACTCATCTGACAGATCAAAGTCAAAAGGCCCTATTGCACTGACTGAAGCTGAATGAAACCTGTCAGGCAAAAGCCCGAAACACTCTGCCGCTAGCCAGTAACACTTCAGCTGTGCAACATGGCGCGCGTGCCTTCCACAAATGGGAATTCCCTTTATGAAACGTTTTCTTAGCATCGCCATGGCGTTGTGCATCGGCCTGACGATGAGTCTCGACGTCAATGCCGCCAAGCGCTTCGGTGGTGGCAAAAGCGCAGGCGCTGCGCCGACGCACCAGACCAGCCAGATGGCTCCTTCTTCTCCAGGCATGGGCGGCGCTGCGGCGACCGCTGGTGCTGCCGGTGCCGCTGGCGCCGCTGCCAAGGCCGGTGGCGCTTCGCGCTGGCTCGGCCCACTGGCCGGTATAGCGGCCGGCGGCCTGCTGGCATCCATGTTCATGGGCGACGGCTTCCAGGGCATGCAGATCTTCGACATCCTGATCATGGCTGTCATCGCATTCCTGGTGTTCCGCTTTATCGCCGCCCGTCGTCGCAAGCAGCAGGAGCATTACGCTCCGGCCGGCCACGCGCCGATGCAACGTGAAGCGTTCGAACAGAAGCCTGCCGGCGCTTCGATCTTTGGTGGTTCGCCAGCGCCTGTTGCCGCTCGCCCAGTGATCAACGCTCCAGCCTGGTTCAACGAAAGAAACTTCGTCGAAGCGGCGCGCAATCACTTCCAGTCCCTGCAACAGCACTGGGACGCGAACGAAATGGACAAGATCGCCGAGTTCGTGACCCCGCAAATGCTGGAGTTCCTCAAGCGTGAGCGTGCCGATCTGGGCGACGGTTTCCAGTCCACCTACATTGATAACCTCAATGTACAGCTGGACGGTGTGGATGATCGCGCCGACAAGACCATTGCCACCCTGACCTTCACCGGCGTGTCGAAAACCTCGCGTTTCGACCAGGGCGAAGTCTTCAGCGAAAGCTGGAACATGGAACGTGCACAGGGCGAAAACCAGCCTTGGCTGGTGGCCGGTATCCGCCAGAACGGCTGATCACCCTCCACGTTTCACCTGCTGCAATAAAAACCCCGGCCTCGGCCGGGGTTTTCTATTTCGCGGTTGCATCTATAGCAAGCTACTGTATAAACCGCCCCATATAAACCGCGCCATACAAGCAAGAGGATCCCGGACGTGGAAGAAATCATCGAACAACTGCGTGAAGCCAACGAACCGGTACCGGTCCCCTTGGAATTGCCTGACGAAGACCTGCTGGTCGAAATCGAAGAACAACTGTTCATCGACATTCCGTTCGTATTCAGAGAGTTTCTGCTGACCGTCAGCGACGTGGTCTACGGTAGCCTGGAGCCGGTCACCGTGACCGATCCGCAATCCCACACCTACCTGCCCGACGTTGCCGCCAACGCCTGGGACGCCGGCGTCGATCGCAGCCTGATCCCGATCTGCCAGGACGGTGACGACTACTACTGCGTCGAAGAAGACGGCACCGTGGTGCTTTGGCAGGCCGAAGAAGAGCTGATCGCCGAAGAAACCTGGGAGTCGGTGTGGCACTGGGCACGGGACGTCTGGCTGGAAAGCTGATCCCGTCAACGCCGCTGGGTGGTCAATGCCCGGACGACTCGTTGTGATTGTCGAGGGTCTCCAGCAACGCCACCTGCATCCGCGTATGCATACGAATGAACCAGCGCCACAACAGCGCCGCCACGGCGGCCGCGACCACGGCGATCAGTACCAGCAACTTGTTGGTCGGCAGAATACTGGCCGACAAGGCTGCCAACAGCAAAAAGATCACCAGCAGCGACAGGATCGGGATCACTTCGGCGATCACCCTGCGCACTCGCTGCGTGTGGCGCCCGGCCATCTCTGGCTTGACGCCCATTTCCGCCAGCAACATCGACAGGGCTTTGAGCTTGCGGTACGCCGCAATCAAAAAAGGCAGCGACAACAATAGCGCCCCACCCCATATCAATGCCTTCTGCCAGCTGGGGTCGCTGATCCAGCCTTGCACGTAAGCCGACATGCGTTCGGCGAAGTACGCGCCCGAGAAGAAAATCGCGATTACCAAAGCCAGGTTGACCCCGACCTGCAGCAAAATTCTTCTGATCATCGACGCCAGCAACGCCCCCTCACCCTGAGGCTGGATGCTGCGCAGCCATTCGCCGTACATCCCCAATACCCGTCCCAGGCGTTCCGGCATGACGCCCGCGAGCTTGATCGACAATGGATCAGCCGCGCGAATCAGATAAGGCGTCAGCAAGGTCGTGATCACCGACACCGCCACAGCCACCGGGTATAGAAAGTTACTGGTGACCTGCAACGTCATGCCCAGTGCCGCAATGATGAAAGAGAATTCGCCAATCTGTGAAAGACCCATCCCGACCCGCAGCGAGGTACGTCCGTCATTACCGGCGATAAACGCCCCAAGGCCGCAGGACAACATCTTGCCGAGCACCACGGCTATGGTGATTACGGCGATTGGCCAGGCGTACTGAAGCAGGATTGCCGGATCGAGCATCAGCCCGATGGCGACAAAGAAAATCGCGCTGAAAAGATCTCGAACCGGTTCAATCAAGCGTTCGATTTTCAGCAGTTGCCGGGATTCAGCCATGATCGCGCCAATCAGGAACGCGCCGAGCACCATGCTGTATTCAAGCCTGACCACCAGCAGGCAGAAGCCGAAACACAAGCCCAGCACGGTAATCAGCAGCATTTCGTTGCTCTCGAACCTGGCCACGTAGGCCAGCAACCGCGGCACCATCAGAATGCCGATGACCAATGCGACGATCATGAACAGCGACAGTTTGCCCACTGTAGAAAACACTTCGCCGGAGCTGACCGTACCACTGACGGCGATGCTGGACAGAAGCGCGATGATGCCGATGCCCAGAATGTCTTCGACGATCAGCACACCGAATATCAACTGCGCAAACCGCTCGTTCTTCAACTTCAGATCATTGAGCGCCTTGACGATGATGGTGGTTGAGGAAATCGCCAGGATCGCGCCAAGGAACAGTGAATCCATGGTGTTCCAGTCAAACCAGCGACCGATCTCGTAGCCGATCCAGATCATCAGCACGATTTCCAGGAATGCCGCGATGAAGGCCGTGGCACCGACCTTGAACAACTTGCGCAGGCTGAACTCCAGGCCCAGGCAGAACATCAGGAATATCACCCCGAGTTCGGCCAGGGTCTTGATGGTTTCTTCGTCATGGATCAGGCCGAATGGCGGGGTGTGCGGGCCAATGATGAAACCGGCCACGATATAGCCCAGCACCACCGGTTGTTTCAGGCGATGAAAAACCACCGTCACCACACCTGCGATCAACATGATCACTGCCAGATCCTGAATGAAACTGATGGCATGCATGGCGAGCGGCTCCCTGATTGAAGTTGCCCGACTCACAGACGCAGGAATGGTCTGATCGAGCCGAGCAAAAGTCTGCTTTGCGCGTAGGAAATGTCCCTGTGTCCGGGCTTTTTGCAGGGTAACACCGCGACTTCTGGCAGAAAGGCGGTGCAATATATGGAAACAGATCGATCCGGCGTGACGGCAGCTCTGCGCCCGGCGTCCCGATAACTGTTGGTTTGAAAAAACCGCCGAGGCACCCGCAGAGGTGCGTCCCTCAAACCTGGCCTTGACCCGTGAGAATGCTATGGAACCCGGAAACGCCCAGCTGTCGATGACGGTATTGATGACCCCTGACATGGCCAACTTCTCTGGCAATGTTCACGGTGGCACCCTGCTCAAATACCTCGACGAAGTGGCCTACGCCTGCGCCAGCCGTTATGCCGGCCGCTATGTGGTGACCCTGTCGGTGGACCAGGTCATTTTCCGTGAGCCGATCCATGTCGGCGAACTGGTGACCTTTCTCGCCTCGGTCAACTACACCGGCAACACCTCCATGGAGGTGGGCATTAAAGTGGTGACCGAGAACATTCGCGAGCGTTCGGTGCGTCACACCAACAGCTGCTTCTTTACCATGGTCGCGGTGGATGACCAGCGTAAACCTGCCCAGGTACCGCCGCTGCAACCGGACAATAGCGAGAGCAAACGCCGCTTCATCCAGGCCCAGCAGCGCCGGCAGATTCGCCAGGAACTGGAAAAGCGTTATCAGGAGATCAAGGGCGACGCCTGAGTTTGTTCAGTCAGGTTGATGCTGTTCTCTAGAGCGCCTTCGCGAGCAAGCCCGCTCCCACACCGGATCTATGCAACACCGAAGATCAAATGTGGGAGCGGGCTTGCTCGCGAATGGTTTCAACACTCAATCAGAGACTGATTGGTGTCGCCTCGAACCGCACCCGCGGATGGGCAATCCGGTCCTGAGCCCGAACCAGTTCCAACTCGTAGCTGGCACAGGCCTGGGTTTCCAGCAGCACTTCATGCACCGCCGACGCCGCGAACTCGAACGCAGCCACCAGGCTGTCACCCAACAGCACACGCGCCAGGAACAGCCCGGACGTCAGATCGCCCACGCCCACCGGCTGACGCGGGAACGCCAGCAACGGGCGCTGCAAATGCCAGCTGCCTTCGGCTGTCACCAGCAACATCTCGAAGACCTCTGCCGACTTGCCTGGGTAGTCCAGATGCTTGACCAGCACCGCTTTCGGGCCGCGCGCCAGCAATGCACGCGCCATGGCCAGGCAATCGAACAGCGATTGCGGCTTGCGTCCGGAGAAACTGTCCAGCTCCAGCTGGTTCGGGCACATGAAGTCCGCTACGGCGGCAGCCTCCTCAAGCAGAAAATCACTGACTTCCGCCGGAACACTGCAGCCTTTCTCCGGATGCCCCATGACCGGGTCACACAGGTACAGTGCCTTGGGATTCATCGACTTGATCCGCGTCACACCCGTCAGGATCGCCCGGCCCTGGGCCGCACTGCCGAGGTAACCGGAGAGCACCGCATCGCAGTTGCCCAGCTCGCCAATCGCCGCGATACCCTCGACCAGCTCAGGTATCTGGTGCGGTGCCAGCACTTCACCGGCCCATTGACCGTACTGGGTGTGATTGGAGAACTGCACGGTATTGAGCGGCCAGACATTCACCCCGACCCGTTGCATCGGGAAAACCGCGGCACTGTTGCCGGCGTGACCGAATACCACGTGGGACTGGATAGCGAGCAAATGCGGTGTACGTTTCATGCGGTGGATTTCCGTAAAACGATTGAAATTCTAGCCGCGCAGTATGCGACTAAACGCAGCCTGTACGACAGACCAGCGACGCAGTTAAGCTGACACTATCTTGTTGGAGCACCCTGTTGATGCTGACCCTTGGAAATATATTCGTGCTGATGCTGTTCGCCACTGCCGGCGCATGGCTATGGCACAACCACGGCTTGCGCGAGCGCGCGCTGGAGCGGGTCAAGCAGCATTGCACCAAGCTCGGGATCGAATTGCTGGACGGCAACGTGGCGTTGAAAAGAATCGCGTTCATCAGGGATGCCAGTGGTCGGCGACGCCTGGCCCGTGTGTATAACTTCGAATTCACCGTGACCGGCGAAACCCGCCACAACGGCACCATCACCCAGTTCGGCGCTCACAGCGCACAGATTGAACTGGCGCCCTACCCGGTCCCGTTCGACGAAACCGAACCGGTGGTCGATGTGGTAAAGCCTCGCGCAGAAGTGATCGAGCTGAGCCAGTGGCGTCAGGAACATACCAAGTGGCGGCCGTGAGCCGTTAAGCCGATTCGCCTCGGCACGCTGCCAGTTCGCTCTGCAATCGCTCCGCATCCTGGGGTTCACTGAAAATCAGCTCGATGCGTGAATCCTGCCGCCACTCGCTGGGCTGCCAGTCCAGCACCGAGTTATCCACCGCGTTCGCCGAGATCCATCCGTCGACACTGTGGATAACCAGCTTCGCCCGCCTCCAGCCAAGGCCTTCAAGCCACCGGCCAACCAACGCGGCATCCAATACCTGGCTTGGGTGCCAACGCCAACCGATGCTCCAGCCTCCATCCTGTTCCTGACTCAAGCAAATGGGCAACGCGGGATCGCTCCAGACCGCCGGCAGCGGTGCCAATCCCTTGGGCACGACGAAGTTATCCACACCTGCCCGCGCTTTGGCGTTCAGCCCCGGCAGTTCGCTCAAGGGTAAAACCGCCTGTTGCGTCCAGCACAGGGGGGTCGGCGGCAGTTGCCCGGCGATTCGCTGGCGACTGTCTTCCTCGAGACCTTCGGACTTGTTCAGCAGTAACAGTCCCGCATGGCTCAGGGCTTGCTGTTGCGCATCCGGCAACGGTTTGCCAGCGGCGAGCGCCTGGGCGTCCAGCACCAGCACACAAGGCTGGACAGCCAACACGCCTTGCCACGGCGCCTCGCTCAATTGCCTGAGCAACTGCGCCGGATGCCCCAAGCCCGAGGGTTCGATGAACAGCCGATCCGGTTGCGCCTTGCGCAACAAGCGCCCAAGGCCAATCTGAAAAGGTGCACCATTGACGCAGCACAGGCAGCCCCCGGCCACTTCACCCAGTGCGATACCATCGGCGTCCCGGGTCAGTAGCGCAGCATCGAGACCGATCTGGCCAAACTCGTTGATCAACACCGCCCACCGCTCGCCTGCCGGGCGCTGGGCCAACAGGTGCTTGATCAGGCTGGTCTTGCCGGCGCCCAACGGACCGGCAATGACATGAGTGGGGATATTCTGCAGCATGGTCGATGATTTCTGAGGAGGTGATGGATGCGGTTGATTGGCTTGTCGTTGCTCCTGGCACTCGTTTCAGGCGAGGCGCTGGCCCAGGCCTGTGTGGTGCACAGCCAGGCCGAGCGGCTTGATGTCCAGGTTTGCCAGCAGAACCGCAACATCCCGTCAAAACTCTTCGCCGACGGCTTCTGCCAGCCGAACCTGGCGGGGCAGAAAGTCGATGTGCAGTATGTCGATCAATGCCCCGGCGGCGCATTTGGCATCTGCAGCAACGCCCAAGTCGCCAATATGCCCTACCGCCAGGATATTCACTATTACGGCGTTGCCACCGACGCGGCATATTTGCAACCGTACTGCGAGGCCCAGAGCCAGGGCACGTGGCTCAAGCCTTGAAGCGCCATCAGAGGATCAGGCCGCTTCTTCGCACCAAGGGCCGAATGGATCAGGCAGCAAACGCCAGCCCTCTGCGCCCAATACCATTTCCTCATCGGTCAGCAGGCAGGCGTCCAGTTCGGCAGTAAGCTGCGTGAAGTCGATGTGCTGACCGATGAACACCAGTTCCTGACGACAATCCCCGCTGTCGGCGGTCCAGTTTTTCATGATCCCGGCAATACTTTCCGCATCCTGCGGCCATTGGTTTTTCGGTACGTAACGCCACCAGCGCCCGGCAAATCCATAGCGCATCAAACCGCCGGCCTGGGACCAGCTGCCGGCGTCCCTATGCTTGCTCGCCAGCCAGAAAAAGCCCTTTGAACGCAACAGCTTGCCGTTGTCCCAGGGGCCGTCGATGAAGTCGAAGAAACGCTGTGGATGGAACGGCCGACGTGCCCGGTAGGCGCTGGAAGCAATGCCATATTCTTCGGTTTCCGGCACGTGCTCCCCGCGCAGCTCCTGCAACCATCCCGGCGCCTGGGCAGCCTTCTCGAAATCAAAACGACCGGTGTTGAGGATTTTATCCAAGGGGATTTCGCCCATCGTCATCGGAATGATGTCCGCCCGGGCGTTGAGCCGCTCGAGGATGGCGATCAGTTCCTCGCGTTCGTGGCTGCTGATCAAGTCGATCTTGCTGAGCAAAATCACATCGGCAAACTCGACCTGCTCGATCAACAGATCGGTAATCGAACGTTCGTCTTCTTCGCCAAGTGTTTCTCCCCGGGAAGCCAGGCTTTCGGCAGCCTGGTAATCGAGCAGGAAGTTCATGCCGTCGACCACCGTGACCATGGTGTCGAGACGTGCGATGTCGTTGAGGCTCTGGCCGTTTTCATCGCGAAAGGTGAAGGTTTCCGCCACCGGCAGGGGTTCGGAAATGCCGGTTGATTCGATCAGCAGATAGTCAAAGCGACCCTCCCTGGCGAGTTGGCTCACCTCCTCGAGCAAGTCTTCACGTAACGTACAGCAAATACACCCGTTGCTCATTTCCACCAACCGTTCTTCAGCCCGATTAAGGCTGACATCACGCTGGACTTCGGTGCCATCTACGTTGATTTCGCTCATATCATTGACGATGACCGCAACCCGCAAACCATCGCGATTACGTAGTATGTAATTAAGAAGTGTACTTTTTCCGGCACCAAGAAAGCCGGAGAGAACGGTCACGGGGAGTCGATTGGACATCTGCATATTCCTCACAGGGATGCCCGGTCGCTGTGTCGGGCTTACATAATGTTATACTGTAACAATGCAAATAAACCATCCCCTCTTGCCCGGCCGGGTAAAGGACAGGATGCTGAACGTCGCTTCCGACGTGAGAAAGCCCATGCGCAACGCCCTGAAAACTGCACTGTTCATGCTTTCCCTGCTGGTGGCTGCCGACGCGATGGCCCAGGTCCCGAGCCTGGCCAGGTGCACCCGCAGCGCCAACCTGCTGGCCTGCGTGGACGCGGATGGCAACGCCTACAGCGTCAACACCGCCGGAAACACAATCTATCTGCGGGGCTTCGAAATGGTTGGAAAGCGCCATTGGGTGCAGACCAACAGCCGCTACGGTCAGCTGGTGTTTTTCACCGGCATCGCTTCCGATGGCGAGGCCTGGGTTGGCTACAACCAGCGCGTCGGATGGACCACGATCAACCGGTTTTCGAGTTCCGGTGGTAGCGGCGCGAAGTTCACCTGCAACCGGATCACTGGCTGTTAGGCCCGCACCGGCCAAAAACAGGCTAAGCACAAGGCGCCTGGGTATGACGAAGACCTGCCCATGAAAAAAGGCATCGTTGATTTGATTGATATACTATAACATATCAAAACAACTCCCACGATGGACCTGCTCATGAATGCGCTGACTCTGCCGGATATCGCCACGCAGGCCTCACGCCAAGCCCTGCCACTGGAGTGGGTGGGCATGTGCGGTATTGCTCTTCCCGTTTTGCTTGATGGCCAACGCTCGAATGCAAAGGCTGATGCGGGCGTGAGCCTCGACGATGGCAGTGCGCGCGGCATTCACATGTCACGGCTCTATCTGGCGCTTGATTTGCTGGAGCAGGAAAACCTTTCACCGGCTCTATTGCGGCGGGTTTTGCAGCGTTTTCTTGAGAGTCATGAAGGCCTGTCCAGCAGTGCGCACTTAACCATTCACGCCGAAGTGCTGCTGAAAAGACCGGCGCTGATCAGTCCACTGTCTGGCTGGAAAAGCTATCCGGTGAGCATCGAAGCGCGTTTGAAAAACGCGATGTTCCACGTGGAACTAAAAATCGACGTGCCTTATTCCTCAACCTGTCCATGCTCCGCGGCCCTTTCTCGGCAGTTGATACAGCAGCAATTCGTCGATGATTTCGCCAACAAGTCACTGCAACACGCCGACGTTTTAGCGTGGCTCGGCTCCACGAACGGCATCGTCGCCACCCCTCACAGTCAACGCAGCATCGCACAGTTGCGCGTAAGGCTGGCTGATTTCCTTGATGAGTTGCCTCTGATCGCCATCATCAACGACGCCGAAGCCGCACTCGGCACAGCCGTTCAAACCGCCGTAAAACGCGCCGACGAACAGGCCTTCGCCCTGGCCAATGGTCAGAACCTGATGTTCTGCGAAGACGCCGCACGCCGTTTGAACACGGCCCTGAAACGCTCCACAGGCATCAATGCCTTCCACATTCGAGTGATCCACACCGAAAGCCTGCACGCCCACGACGCCGTTGCCGAGAGCCGTTTCAACTGGGACAACCTCACCCCCCTGTACAACGCATTGAGCAAGCCATGATCCGCAAGAATCCATCCGGAGATTTACCGCTGATTGCCGAGTCGGCCTACGTCGACAAGACGGCAATCAATTGCGGCAAAGTGGTGATTGGCGAGAACGTGTTCGTCGGGCCCTACGCGGTGATCCGAGCTGACGAAGTCGACGAGTCGGGCGACATGCAGCCGATCACCATCGGCGCCAACTCGAACATCCAGGACGGCGTGGTGATCCACTCCAAATCCGGCGCGGCGGTGACCATTGGCGAGTTCAGTTCCATCGCCCACCGCTCGATCGTGCATGGCCCCTGCACCGTGGGCGATCGGGTGTTCATCGGCTTCAACAGCGTGCTGTTCAACTGCGTGGTCGGTGACGGTTGCGTGGTACGGCACAACTCGGTGGTCGACGGGCGTGACCTGCCTGAAGCCTTCTACGTGCCCTCCACCACTCGGATCGGCCCCACCACCGACCTCTCGCAATACCCGCCGGTGAGCGTCAGTGCGTCGGAGTTTTCCGAAGACGTGGCGCGCACCAACGTCGATCTGGTGCGCGGCTACAAAGCCTTGCAAAACGAGTTCTGACCATGAGCAACGTGCTGACTCGCAATGCCCGCCCCGTGAATGCGCCGATACAAAATGCCTGGCACGACAAAGGTCTTAATGACAGCAGCCAGGAATTAGCACTAGGTTTATGCGATAACGCTCGTTAGAAGCGACTGAGTACGCCGACCATGATCCAGATCACTCTGCCCGATGGTTCATTGCGTGAGTACGACCAACCGTTGTCCGTGCACGAGTTGGCCGCCAGCATCGGCCCCGAACTGGCCAGCGCGGCCGTAGCGGGCCGGGTCGATGGTGTACTGGTGGACTGCGAATACATGATCGAGGCGGATGCCAGGGTCAGCATTGTCACCCCCCGCGAGCCCGACGGACTGGAGATCCTGCGCCGTTCCTGTGCCTTGATGCTGGCCATGGCGGTCAAGCAACTCTACCCACATGCGCAAATGCGTGCGGGCAGGGAGTTGGGCGATGGCTTCTTTTACGAGTTTGTCGTCGAGCGTCCGCTGACTCCGGCTGACCTACCCCTCATCGAAGCGCGCATGCAGTCACTGGCAGCGACCAATCACTCGATCCGCCGTCGGCAACCGCGCGAACAGGAGTCGATGTACCGTCTGGGGGACACCGAGTACCAGAGCCATGGACCGCACGTCCCCACCACCAAAGTCTTGCAGGCATTCGCCCTCAATCACATCAGCGGCACGTTGCAACAACGGATCTATGGCACATGCTGGTCCAGCCATCAGGAACTGCAGCACTGGAGCCTTGCACCCCATGTGGTCGTCGTCAGCATGGATGACCGCCAGACGACTTACGCACAGGCGGTGACCGAATCCTTGCGCCAAAGGGGGGTGCGCGCAAGGGCCGACCTGCGCAACGAAAAAGTCCACTTCAAGATTCGCCAGCACAGCCGGACCGTGCCGTACCTGGTGGTGGTCGGCGAAAAAGAACAGGCCGGAGGGTTTGTCAGTGTGCGCAGCCGAACGGGGGAGGATTTTGGCCGGATGGCTGTCGAGGCGGCGTGTGAGTGGTTGAGTCAGTCGGGGATTCAGGGCGGCTAAATTGACGCCTTCGCGAGCAACCCCGCTCCCACATTTGATCTGTGGTGTTCACGAAACCAATGTGGGAGCGGGCTTGCTCGCGAAGCTCTTAAGCTCTCGGCTTCACCGTGCCGCAATCCTGCCCCAGCCAGACAGCGCGGGATTCAAGGCTGCCCTTCTGCTGAATGCCGGTGGCGTTGAACGTCCCATTGACCTTGGTGGTGAATTCGCGGTCACTGAGGAATGTCGCCACGCCGGCACCCTGGGCTCTCGGGCAGCTGAAGCGGAATTTCCACTGGTTACCTGAGCGGTCGGTGATTTCCTGCTTGCAGCCCGACTGCGGATCGGTCAGCGGAATGTTATCGGTCTTGACCTGCTCTGGCGTCAGGCACGCCCGGATCCCTTTGCCCCCCATGGTGATCCCCTGTTTTTCCAGCTGCGCGCGCTGCTCAGGGGTCATCTGGCTCTGGAGCTGACCAAGGATCAATTGCAGGTCCGGCATATTCTGCTCATCGACCTTCATATTGCTCGTGGTCAGCTCCCACAATCCTGGTTGCAGCATTTGCGCGTGAGCCGCCACAGGAAGTGCCAAACCCAGTGCCATGGCCAAACCCAGCAGACGAACGTTCATCGAGTAACTCCTGATCAGTAGTGGCCGTTAGACGTCAGCCGCAGGCTTCGGTTCATGGGCCAATTAATTAGCGACATTCTGCACGGAACATGGTCTGTTAAGCACTGAATCTTCAGGAGCAAGGCAGCCCCCATGGATTATTTCGGACCGCATATTTTCGGTTATACCATCGCCCTGCTGCACTCGCTGGGGATGATCGCGGCCATCCACGCCGTGTTGACCGTCCGTACTGCCCAAGGCTCCATTGCTTGGGCCCTTTCGCTGTTTTTCATCCCTTACCTCACGCTGATCCCGTACCTGGTGTTTGGCCGCAGCACCTTCGACGGCTATATCAAGGCCCGGCGGCAGGCCAACGAGCAAATGCGCAAGGCCGTTTCCGAACTAAATTGGCGACCCTGGGTAGAAGAAGCCCTCACCGCCCGCGCTTCCTCGGCGTACGCCTCACTCAGAGCGATGCCGAAGCTGGGACACATGCCGTGCCTGGCCAATAACGAGACGCGGCTGTTGATCAACGGTCAGTCGACGTTCGAGGCCATTTTCGAGGCGATCAGCCAGGCGAAAGCAGCCGTTTTGATCCAGTTTTTCATCGTTCACGACGACCGCCTCGGCCAACGCCTGCAAACCCTGCTGTTGAAGAAAGCCGCCGAGGGCGTGGCGATTTACCTGCTGTATGACCGGATCGGCAGCCACTCCCTGCCCCATAGCTACGTGCAGGCCTTGCGTGATGGCGGAGTCGAGGTCAAAGCCTTCGCCACCCGCAGTGGCTGGCTCAATCGCTTTCAGGTGAATTTTCGCAACCACCGCAAGATTGTGGTGGTGGACGGCATACTCGGTTTTGTCGGCGGGCATAACGTCGGTGACGAATACATGGGCGAGAAACCGCCCCTGGCTCCATGGCGCGATACCCATGTGCAAGTACGCGGTCCGGTGGTGGCCTGCATGCAGGAGTCTTTCGCCGAAGACTGGTTCTGGGTGGCTCGTGCACTGCCGCCGCTGATCCTGCCCGAGGTTTATCCGGAAGACGGCGTGCTCTGTCAGTTGCTCGCCAGCGGGCCGGCCGATGCCTACGAAACCTGTTCATTGTTCTTTGTCGAGGCCATCCACGCGGCGACCGAGCGGGTCTGGATTACCACCCCCTATTTCATCCCCGACGAAGCCGTGTTCGCGGCACTGCGCCTGGCAGTACTGCGGGGTGTGGATGTGCGGCTGCTGTTGCCGTCTCGACCCGACCATCGAATCGTCTACGCCGCCTCCAGCCTCTACGCCTTCGAAGCCGTGCGCGCGGGTGTGCGGGTATTCCGTTACGAACCCGGGTTCCTGCATCAGAAAGTGGTGTTGATCGACAGCGAAATCAGCGCCATCGGCAGCGCCAATCTGGACAACCGTTCGTTCCGGCTGAATTTCGAAGTGATGTTGCTGACCGTCGACCGCGCATTTGCCGCCGAGGTGGAACAGATGCTCAACGATGACTTTGCCAACGCCCACGAAATCGCCAAGGAAGAAGGCCGGGAGACCCGCCGCGTTCAACAGCTCGGCATGCGAGTCGCCCGGCTGATTTCACCGATTCTTTAAAGGTAGATATCGTCCCGGGTCCATGGCAGTTCATGACTGCCATCGGCGTGGGCCTTCACGGCGAGAATCTGGTGCAGGTTGATCCAGCCGCGGGCGAACGCGTAGGCACAACCGGCCAGGTACAGCCGCCAGATACGCAGGGCTTGTTCGGGTACCAGTTTGGAGGCCGCTTCGAGATTGTCTTCGAGGCGTTCGCTCCAGTGATCGAGCGTGCGGGCGTAGTGCAGGCGCAAGCTTTCGACGTCGACGATTTCCAGCCCGGCCTCACTGATCTCGGCAGAAATCATCGACAAGTGCGGCAGCTCGCCGTTGGGGAACACATATTTCCCGATGAAGTCACCGGCACCGCGCCCCACCGGACGGCCATCGGTGTATTTGGCGGTGATGCCGTGGTTCATCACCAGGCCGCCCTCTTTCACCGCACCGAACAGAGTCTTGCAGTACTCCGCCAGATTGGCGTGGCCAACGTGTTCGAACATGCCGACGCTGACAACCTTGTCGAAGCGGCCATCCTGCGGCAAGTCGCGATAGTCGAGCAGTTGCAGTTCGACCAGGTCCTCCAGGCCCTCCGCTTTTACGCGCTCCCGGGCCAGAGCCAACTGCTCCTTGCTGAGGGTTATACCAAACACTTTCGCGCCAAACTCTCGCGCAGCAAAACGCGCCAATCCGCCCCAACCACACCCCACATCCAGCAGATATTCGCCGGGCAGCAGGCGCAGCTTGCGACACAAATGACGGAACTTGGCTTGCTGGGCCTGCTCGAGGCTTTCGCTGCCGGTCTCGAAGTAAGCGCAGGAATACGCCATGTCGCTGTCGAGCCAAAGCTGATAGAACGCATTGGAAAGGTCGTAGTGGTAGGAAATCGCCTTGGCGTCTGTATCTTTGTCGTGAACACTACGAACAGGCTGATTGTCATCGTCTTCGTCCAGCAACGCCTGGCTCCATTCATCGCAGACGCGGATCACATCGCTGATGGAGCCTTCGAGCTCCAGTTTGCCTTCGACAAAAGCAGCACCGAGGGCATCCAGGCTTGGATGGGTAAACTGGGAGACCATTTGCGGGTCCTTGACCACAATCGTGACGCTGGGCGTCGGCCCCAGATTGAATTCATGGCCGTCCCAGAGTCTCAGGCGAAGCGGTAACTGCAGATTCTGTAAGGCCGGTGGAAGTTGCGCGAGCATGGAGAATCCCCCTTGTTTCAGACGTCTGATCAGAGGGTAGACCATCCTTGAAAAATAGCTGGCTATCGAATTAATAGCCGTTTTCAATGATTCGCGACGCCTACACCTGCCGCCGCGAACGCGAAAAATGATGTGCCCTCACTTCCAATGACTACACACCACGCCCACAGTTCTAAAAATTTGAAGACCCTTAATCACCCGATCTAGAGCATTCGCCTTCAGACTTCGTCCTTGAGTTTGAGCAATGGCTCATGAAATCGCAGCAATCGACCGGCATTGCCCAGGACCAGCAAGGTGCTGAGGTTATGCAACAACGCTGCAATCATCGCCCCGGCAGCGCCGAGCCAGCCGAACGCGGCGAAGGCCACAATGGCCAGGGTCCAGCCCAGCCCGATGATCACATTGACCTGCAATGTCTGGCGGCATTGGCGACTCAGGCGCACGCAGGTGCCCAGGCGACGCAGGTCACTGCCGATCAGCACGATGTCGGCCGATGCCAGGGCGATGTCTGCACCGCCCGCGCCCATGGCTACACCGACCACACCCGCCTTGAGGGCCAGTGAATCATTGATGCCATCGCCAACCACCATCGGCCGGAAGCCGCTGTCAATTTCCTTGAGCACGCGGTTGAGTTTGTCTTCGGGCAGGGCTTGCGCTTCGACGTCACTGATCCCGACATCCCGGGCGAGCGTCTGTGCGACGCTGTGTCGATCGCCGGTGAGCAACAACTGGCGACTCAGACCCAGTTCACGCAACTCACCCAAGGCAAACTGCGCCTCGGGTTTGACGCTGTCGGCCAGCAACAGCCAGGCAAGAAACTCCCCGTTGAGCGCCAGCCCTGCAATCGGACCATCGTGATCGGGAACCGCCGTTGTACTGATGCCCAGTTGCGCAAACAACTCCGGCCGGCCGAGCGCCGCTTCGCCCTGCCCGGTCCTCGCCACCACGCCAAGTCCCTGGCGTTCATGAATGTCGGTCAGCAGCAGAAAATCTTCCTGGGCCACCAACCCCGCGAGGGCGCGGCTGACCGGATGACTGCTGGCCGAGCCGAGGCTCCCCCCC
>NZ_AKJO01000034.1:0-35004 GCF_000282295.1 Pseudomonas sp. GM33 | reverse complement strand
TTTCCCCCCGCCGTTGCGGCAGCTCAAGCACCTTGGGCTCACCGACATCGATCTGCAGGCTGTGATCGAGCAATTTGCGCTCGACCCGTTCCTCGTGCTCGCTGCGTTGTGACATGTGGTTGGCACAGCCGCTGACCAGCAGGGTGCCGCACAAGGCGGCACCGCCGAGGCCTAAGGTGTTTCGCTTGAACATGACGTCTCTATATCTGCTATCAGCGGCGGATGCGAGCCTGAAGGAAGGACAGCACGTCGGCGACCGGCAGCGCTTGTGCGTCGGCCTCGGTACGGCTCTTGTATTCCAGGTTGCCTTCGGCCAGGCCGCGGTCGCTGACCACGATCCGGTGTGGAATGCCGATCAGTTCCATGTCCGCGAACTTGATGCCCGGGCTGGTTTTCTTGTCACGGTCGTCCAGCAGCACTTCGAAGCCGGCAGCGGTCAGTTCCGCGTACAGCTTGTCGGTGGCTTCGCGAACCTGCTCGGTTTCGTAGCGCAGCGGCACCAGGGCAATCTGGAACGGCGCAAGCGTGTCGCTCCAGATGATCCCGTTTTCGTCGTTGTTCTGCTCGATGGCAGCCGCCACCACGCGGGACACGCCAATGCCGTAGCAGCCCATTTCCAGGGTGACCGGCTTGCCGTTCTCGCCCAGTACTTCGCACTTCATCGCTTTGCTGTACTTGTTGCCCAGCTGGAAGATATGCCCGACTTCGATGCCGCGCTTGATTTCCAGGGTGCCTTTGCCGTCCGGGCTCGGGTCACCGGCCACGACGTTGCGCAGGTCGGCAACGGTCGGAACAGGCAGGTCGCGCTCCCAGTTCACGCCGAAGTAGTGTTTGTCGTCGATGTTGGCACCGATGCCGAAGTCGCTCATCAGTTCGACCGAGCGGTCGATGATGATTGGCAGTGGCAGGTTCAGCGGGCCAAGGGAGCCGGCGCCGGCGCCAATGGCTTCGCGCAGTTCGTTTTCCGAGGCCATGACCAGAGGGCTGGCCACGCCTGGCTGGTTGGCGGCCTTGATTTCGTTCAGCTCATGGTCGCCACGGATGATCAGGGCGATCAGCTTGCCTTTTTCTTCGGCGTGCACCACGAGGGTCTTGATGGTTTTCTCGATCGGCAGGTTGAAGCCTTCGACCAGTTGCGCAATGGTCTTGGCGTTCGGGGTGTCGACCAGACGCAGTTGTTCGGTCGCAGCGGCGCGCGAGGTTTCCCGTGGCACGGCTTCGGCTTTCTCGATGTTCGCGGCGTAGTCGGAGCCGTTGCTGAAGACGATGTCGTCTTCGCCGGACTCGGCCAGCACGTGGAACTCGTGGGAGCCGGCACCGCCGATGGAGCCGTTGTCGGCTTCAACAGGGCGGAACTTCAGGCCCAGACGGGTGAACACGTTGCAGTAGGCCTGGTGCATGCGGTCGTAGGTGACCTGCAGCGAAGGCTGGTCAGCGTGGAACGAGTAGGCGTCCTTCATGATGAATTCGCGGCCGCGCATCAAGCCGAAGCGTGGGCGTATTTCGTCACGGAATTTGGTCTGGATCTGGTACAGGTTGATCGGCAGCTGCTTGTAGCTGCTCAACTCGTTGCGCATCAGATCGGTGATCACTTCTTCGTGGGTCGGGCCGGCGCAGAAGTCGCGGCCGTGGCGATCCTTGAAGCGCAGCAATTCAGGGCCGTACTCTTCCCAGCGCCCGGATTCCTGCCACAGCTCGGCCGGTTGCGTGCTCGGCATCAACACTTCGAGAGAGCCGGCGGCGTTCATTTCTTCACGAACGACGGCTTCGACCTTGCGCATTACCCGCAAGCCCATCGGCAGCCAGGTGTACAGGCCCGAGGCAAGTTTGCGGATCATGCCTGCGCGCAGCATCAGCTGGTGGCTGATCACGACCGCGTCGGAAGGCGTTTCTTTTTGTGTGGCGAGCAAAAATTGACTGGTGCGCATGGTTGGCCGTTATCGATTGCTGATGACGAGAAATGACGGAGCATTGTACGGGCGAGATCCGCTGGCGTACAGGCGTGCGGTCGATGGTGTGGCAGGAGGGCGCGATTCACTCGGCCCTCTGCGATTATTCCTGCGTAAAAAACCTACGATTCTTCGGCAACCGGGGTCTGGAGCGGTTCCGGGGTGGGTGTCGGACCTGCGCGGCGGTTCTCCTGGAACCAGTGCAGGGCGATCAGCAGCAGGGTCGGGACGCCCAGCAGGGCGGTAATCAGGAAGAAATCGTGATAACCGAACTTCTCCACCATGACCCCTGAGTAGCCGCCGATCAGGCGCGGCAGCAACAGCATGATCGAGCTGAGCAGGGCGTACTGGGTGGCGGAGAACTTGAGGTTGGTCAGGCTCGACAGATAGGCCACGAAGGCCGAGGTGGCCAGGCCTGAACTGAAGTTGTCCAGGGAGATGGTCAGTACCAGCATGTTCAGGTTGGGACCCATGTCGGCGAGCATCAGGAACAGGATGTTGGTCGCCGCGGATGCGAGGCCGCCGATGAACAGGATCGGCAGGATGCCGAAACGCACGATCAGCAGGCCGCCCATGCCGGCGCCGACCAGGGTCATGATCAGGCCGAAGATCTTGCTCACGCTGGCGATCTGGTCCTTGGTGAAGCCCTGGTCTATATAGAACACGTTGGCCATCACACCCATGACCGTATCGGACATTCGATAGGTGGCGATCAGGCCGAGCAACAGCAGCGCTTGCCAGCGGTATCGCAGGATGAAGTCGTTGACCGGCGTCAGCACCGGCGCCAGGCCGCGACGGCCCATGGCCGAAAGGCACAGGGCGGTCAGCGTGATGTAGAGGATGGCCCGCAGGAATGCGCGGTCTTCGAGCAGCAGGTCGAGCAGGCTCACGCCTTCGAACAGTACGCTGGCGAAGTCGGTGTTGTAGAGCTGGGTGAACATGGCAGGCACGGACACCAGCAAAATGATCAGCACGAACACCGAGGCCAGCTGATGCATGAAGCTGTAGCGCCCGGCCTGCAGTTGTGTGCGCAACGGCACGGGTGGTTCGCGCATGAACAGGGATGTCAGCAGTGCCGGGACCATCAGCGCGCCGAACAGGATGTAAGTGCCGGCCCAGGCCGAATGCTTGTAGTTGAAGCCGGTGGAGCCAAAGCCTTCGGCGAAATACAGCGCGCCTGCGGTCGCCAGCAGCGCAGCGACCCGGTAACCGGACATGTAGCTGGCGGCCAGGGCGGCCTGGCGATTGTCTTCGGCGATTTCCAGGCGATAGGCGTCTACTGCAATGTCTTGCGTCGCTGATGCGAAAGCGACGACCACGGCAATGGCGATCAGCCAGGACAGATGCTTTTGCGGGTCGCAGAAACCCATCCCGATCAGGCCCAGGATGACCAGTGCCTGGGACAATACGAGCCAGGATCGTCGTCGGCCGAGTTTGCCGAGCAATGGCAGTCGCCATTGGTCGAGCAAGGGCGACCAGACCCATTTGAAGGCATAGGCCAGGCCGATCAGGCTTGCATAGCCAATGGTTTCACGCGCCACGCCGGCTTCACGGAGCCAGACCGAAAGAGTCGAAAACACCAGCATGTAGGGCAGGCCGGCGGCGAAGCCAAGCAGCAACAGCACAAGTGTCGAGGGGCTGGCATAAGCGGCGAGCGCGGCGCGCCAGGTTTTACGGGGCATGGGCTGGAGTCTGCCTCAAGAAATACGGAAACAAAGCGCGCACTCTAACCGCTGTGCTCTACCGGACGCCAGCCATGGCGCTGAATATCAACACGATTATTCAGGACACTGATGCCCTCCATGCGTAATCGTGCGCGCTGCTCATCGCCTGAAGGGCTGCCGACCGGCAGGCTGATACGCCCGTTTGCGCCCAGAACACGATGCCAGGGTAGCTTGCTGTCGCTCGGCAATTGGCTGAGTGTGCGGCCTACCCAGCGAGCAGCGCGACCCAATCCTGCAAGCTCGGCCAACTGGCCGTAGCTGACGACTTTGCCCTCGGGAACTTGTGCCAGAGTCAGATACAGCGCCGTGCGTCGGATTTGCGCTGCGCTCTCGGGTTCATCGGTTGGATCGGTCACGTCCGTCAGTCCTGAAGAAGTCTGCTTTACCGTCTGTAGAGTAATTCCTGCACGGGCGCTTGAGAAATGAACTCAACAGAAATAGCTGGGTCAGTCCTTGTCAGGGCCTTATTCCTACGGATAATGCCGATTTTTTTTCGCAATCCCGAGCCCGTATTTTGCTTATGTTGTCCAGATCCCTGCTATGTCTCGCTGTCCTTGGCGCCTCCACTCCCTTGCTAGCCGATACCGTGTGGTTGAAGAACGGTGACAAGCTCAGTGGCAAGATCACGCTGTTCGATGGCGGCAAGCTGCTGATCCAGACGGAGTATGCCGGTGCGGTAACGATCGACTGGAAGCAGGTCAAGACCCTGGACAGTGATCAGGAGTTGCTGGTCAAGCAGGATGCCTACACGGGCGAGAAAGCCAAGTCGCTGAAAGCGGCGGACGCCGGCAAGGTCACGTTGGCCAATGGCGAGGCACCGAAGACGGTTGAACTGGCAAGCATTCAGCAGATTCTCAAGCCAAAACCGGTGGTCGAGGATCTGGTGTGGAAAGGCAATGTCGATGTCGCGCTGGATTATCAGCGGGCGGAAAACGACACCGATGACTACGACGTCGATTTCAAGACCACTGCGCGCCACGGTCGCTGGCGGCATACCGCCGAAGGCGAATACAACCGCGAGTTCCAGGACGACGTGGTGACCACGGACAACTGGCGGGCCGAGTACTCCATCGACCGGTTCCTGACCGAGCAATGGTTCTGGCAGGGGCGCCTGGTGTACAAGCGCGACAAGGTCGAAGACCTTTCCCGTCAACGCACCGTTGGTACGGGTCCTGGTTATCAGTTCTGGGATAACGAACTCGGAGCGTTCTCCCTGGGCTCGCTGGTCAACCGCACGGACTATGAGTTCGCCGATGGCAGCAAGGAAAATTTCTACGCCCTGGCCATGACGTGGGACTACAACCGCTACCTGATCGGCAAGCGTGTCGAGTTCTTCACCAATGGTGAGGTCGGCAAGCCGCTGTCGGGTGTGGCGGACTACGCACTCGATGCCGAGATGGGGTTGCGCTACAAGGTGACTGACTGGGCTTCGCTGAACCTGAAGGCGGAGCGGGACATCATCAGCGGTACCGACGATGCGGATCTGGACAAGACACGCTACACCGCAGGGTTTGGCGTGACCTGGTAAGACGCTAAAAGATCGCAGCCTGTAGGAGCTGCCGCAGGCTGCGATCTTTTTTACCTGTGAAAAACACACAGGCACAAAAAAGCCCCGCTGTTGAGGGCGGGGCTTTTTACTAAAGCAAGTACAAGTTAGATAACTTGAACTTCTTCAGCTTGCATGCCTTTCTGACCGCGGGTAGCGATGAAAGAAACCTGTTGGCCTTCTTTCAGGCTTTTGAAGCCGTCGGACTGGATAGCTTTGAAGTGAACGAACAGGTCGTCACCGGATTGTGGGGTGATGAAGCCGAAGCCTTTTTCATCGTTGAACCACTTAACGGTACCGGTTTGGCGATTAGACATGGTGTAACTCCTTGAACAAAGATAACTGCGACTCAGGAAGAACCCTGGCCGAGACTGAGTGCAAAGAGCAGGAAAAATTCTTGTAGATGGTTGGATCGAAATTCAACATATCGTGTAGAGATTCTCAGTGACACAAGCAGCACAGTGACGCCACCTTAACCCTTTTTCCGAGACGTGCCAATGCTTCTTGCGAAGGTTTCTCTGTTTTAAGGATCGGCGGTGTGACGGTTCGTCGCCAACGCGCGTAATTCCTGCCTGTTCGGCGAGAATTGCACCCCGGACTTTGAACCCGGCGGCGCGCCCGGTAAGATGCCGGACAGAATTTTTCGACCTCGCAATTCAGGACACCCGCCATGAGCATCAAATCGGACAAGTGGATTCGCCGCATGGCGCAGGAACACGGCATGATCGAGCCTTTCGTCGAGCGCCAGATGCGCGGCAGCGACGATAGCCGTGTGATCTCCTACGGCGTCTCGAGCTACGGCTACGACGTGCGTTGCACCAATCATTTCAAGGTGTTCACCAACATCAATTCGGCCATCGTCGACCCGAAAAACTTCGATGCCGGCAGCTTCGTCGATATCCACAGCGACGTGTGCATCATTCCGCCGAACTCCTTCGCCCTGGCCAGCACCGTCGAATATTTCCGCATTCCGCGCAATGTATTGACCATTTGCCTGGGTAAAAGCACCTACGCGCGCTGCGGCATCATCGTCAACGTCACGCCGCTCGAGCCTGAGTGGGAAGGTCACGTGACCCTGGAGTTCTCCAACACCACCAATCTGCCGGCGAAAATCTACGCCAACGAAGGCGTGGCACAGATGCTGTTCCTCGAGTCGGACGAAGAGTGTGAAGTGTCCTACAAGGACCGTGGCGGCAAGTATCAGGGCCAGCGTGGCGTGACCCTGCCGCGCACCTGAGTCAACCGTCCGACAAATGTCGGGAATTCCTGGGCGGGCGTACACTCTATGGAGTGTACTGTTCCGATCCGCGCAAGGCGGGTCGGGCCATCGCCCAGGAGTGCCGAATGAAGATCGATCCGCGAATCAGTGCCGAACTGGCAAGGCTTGAACCCAATCAGGTTGGCGTTCTGGCCTGGTCGTTATTGGCACATCCGCCCGTCAGCATGGCAGGGGGCATTCCCGGCCAGCCTGATCCTGATACCCCGAACGAACAGCCCAACGAGCCAGGTGAGCCAACCCTGCCGGATGAGCCGCCGCCTGCGCCTGTTGCCTGATTTTCGATGTCCGCCATTCATGGCCGGTGAACGGCGCTGGTTGTCTTCAGCAAGCAGGCCTGTGCCTGTTGTTGCCGTTCACGAGCCTGGCGTCTGAATCAACCTGCACATATTCGGAAGTAACTGTGTCTGTCGTCGAAACCAATCGACGGGTATGGCCGTGGTTCTATCTGTGAGGCGCGTGCCCTGTGGCCGTTGGCAAAGGGGGCGCGAGTCAGTTATGGACGAATATGAAAAGGAACATTCAGATGAGTACAAATCGATCGGGGCATATGAGTGCCGAGGTCATCACGACAGACGGCTCCACACAGTTTCGCGTAACGGATGGACTCAATTTTTATCCGACGTTGAATGCGCATTGCATTGAGGCGGATAACGGTCAGGGGGCAGCGTTTTTAGTGTACTTGCCGATAGGCATCCAGAGTGGCAGCTTCAGCTTGGAGCTCAGCGGGACAACTCCCAAGGTCATCCATGTGACCGGTAACTCGGAGGCTGAGCTTTATCCAGGAACGCTCGAGTTGACGGTGGGAGGTGACGC
Source organism: Pseudomonas sp. GM33 (assembly GCF_000282295.1). Taxonomy (NCBI): domain Bacteria; kingdom Pseudomonadati; phylum Pseudomonadota; class Gammaproteobacteria; order Pseudomonadales; family Pseudomonadaceae; genus Pseudomonas; species Pseudomonas sp. GM33. The sequence continues at coordinate 27,693 of NZ_AKJO01000034.1, read as the reverse complement.
GGAGTTTGCCGGACGCTTCAGCGGGACGGACGCTAATGGTCTGCAAGTGAGTAATGGCAGTTTCAGGTTGGAAAACCAAGCGGGGGCATAACGGTTGATGGATGGTGGAAGCCGGGCAAGCCGGCTTCCACTCTTGCTGCCGGTGGTTATTTCAGGTTGCCACTGAGGAACTGCTTCAACCGCTCGCTTTTCGGGTTACCCAGCACGTCTTCCGGCGCGCCTTCTTCCTCCACCAGGCCCTGGTGCAGAAACAGCACCTGGCTCGACACTTTGCGGGCAAAGCTCATTTCGTGGGTCACCATGATCATGGTCCGGCCCTCTTCGGCCAGGCCCTGGATCACCTTGAGCACTTCGCCCACCAGTTCCGGGTCCAGCGCCGAGGTCGGTTCGTCGAACAGCATGACTTCCGGTTCCATGGCCAGTGCGCGTGCAATCGCCACCCGTTGTTGCTGGCCGCCGGATAGGAACGCCGGGTATTGGTCCGCCACACGGGAGGCCAGCCCTACCTTGTCGAGATAGCGCCGGGCGCGGTCCTCGGCTTCTTTCCTGTCGCAGCCCAGCACCCGGCGCGGCGCCATGGTGATGTTTTCCAGCACCGTCATGTGGCTCCACAGGTTGAAGTGCTGGAACACCATGGCCAGGCGTGTGCGAATCCGCTGCAGTTCCTCGGCATCGGCCACGTGCATGCCGTGGCGATCCTTGATCATGCGGATGTTCTGCCCGTCGAGGCTCATGGCGCCGTCGTTGGGTTGTTCCAGGAAGTTGATGCAACGCAGAAAGGTACTTTTACCCGAGCCGCTGGCGCCGATCAGGCTGATGACGTCGCCGGTCTTGGCCTTGAGCGAAACACCTTTGAGGACTTCATGGTCGCCATAGCTTTTATGCAGGCCTTCGATGGTCAATTTGTACATGGGGCGTGCATCCTCAAGGCGAAAGTAGATAGCCGCTGCGATAGGCTTCGGTGCCCGCGACGTGGGCGATCACCATGCCGGCAGTGGCCATGCGACGCAGCGAGCGGGCGTACATCAGCCCGGCGGCGCAGCAGTGGACGGGAGTGACGCGATCATTGATCGGATCAATGACCTCGGCGATCAGTTGCCCGGCTTCCAGGTATTGCCCCGGCAGCGCGATGAACACCAGCAGCCCGCCGGCAGGCGTGGCCACTGGCTCTACACCGGCCAGCGGTGTCGCCGGATAGGGCAGGTCGGGCAGGGGCGCAGGTTCACCGGCGATTGCACCGAAATGGATCAGGTAGTCGATCAGCGCCTGGCAATCGCGGCTCGCCAGCGGGTGGTTGACATCGCCCTGACCGCGCAATTCGACGGTCACCGAAAAACTGCCCGGTGGAATGTCGAAGTGTTCGCCGAAGCGCTCTTTCAACTGCCACCACAGCAGGGTAAAGCATTCATCGAACGACTGACCGCCAGAGTCCGTCGCCAGCAGGCTGGCTTCGGCGCCGATGTAACGGGCCAGCGGCTCGACCTGCGGCCAGGCATCCGGGGTGGTGTACAGATGCGCGACCGCTTCGAAGTCGCAATGCAGGTCGAGCACCATGTCGGCGTCACAGGCCAGTCGTTGCAGGGTCAGGCGCTGGGATTGCAGTTGGGTATCGGCAGACTGCCGGGCCAGCGCTTCGCGCAGGCTGCTGCGGATCAGTTGCTGGTTGCGCTGCGGATCGTCACCGAGCTTGCCCTCGATCGCGTTGCCGACTTCTTCACTGAGGTCGACGAACCAGCGGTTGAAGTTCTGGCCGCTTTCCAGCTCGTAGCGGCCCAGCGGCACATCCATCAGCACCTGTTCCAGGCCCACCGGGTTGGCGATGGGCACGAGCACGATTTCGCTGCGCAGGCGACCGGCGGCTTCCAGCTCTGCCAGGCGTTGCTTGAGGTGCCAGGCCACCAGCATGCCGGGCATTTCGTCCGCGTGCAGGGAGGCCTGGATGTAGATCTTGCCGTTGGCCGGTTGTGGGCCGAAGTGAAAACTGTGGATCTGTCGTGCGGTCCCCGGCAGCGGGGCCAGCAGGTCATGTTTCTGGTGGCGCATCTGTTGTTCCTGAAGCAGGTTGAGACCTAGTGGGTCGGCCCGAGGAAGGCCAGCCATCGGCGTTCGGCAAGGCGGAACAGGCCGACCAGCGCAAAAGTGACGGTCAGGTAGATCAGCGCGGCGATGCCGAACGACTGGAAGGTCAGGAAGGTTGCCGAGTTGGCGTCCCGTGCGACTTTCAGGATGTCCGGGATGGTCGCGGTGAAGGCCACGGTGGTCGAGTGCAGCATCAGAATCACTTCGTTGCTGTAGTACGGCAACGAGCGACGCAGGGCCGACGGCATGATCACGTAGGCATACAGCTTCCAGCCTGTCAGGCCGTAAGCCTTGGCCGCTTCCACTTCACCATGGGCCATGCTGCGGATTGCCCCGGCGAAAATCTCCGTGGTGTAGGCGCAGGTGTTCAGGGCGAAGGCCAGGATCGTGCAGTTCATCGCATCGCGAAAGAATGCGTCCAGTACTGGCTGGGCCCGAATGGCGGCCAGGCTGTAGATCCCGGTGTAACAGATCAGCAACTGGATATAGAGCGGCGTGCCACGGAACAGGTAGGTATAGAACTGCACCGGCCAACGGATGTAGAAGTGCGGCGATACACGGGCGATGGACAGCGGGATCGACACGAGAAAACCGAAGAAGATCGACGCGCTGAGCAGCCACATGGTCATGGCCAGGCCGGTGATGTTGTTGCCGTCGCTATAGAGGAAGGGTTTCCAGTATTCCTGCAGAAGTTCGATCATCGTACGGCCTCCCGGGTACCGGCGGAGTAACGACGCTCAAGCCAGCGCAAAATGAAGTTGGACGCGCTGGTGATCACCAGGTAGATCAATGCGGCAAGCACCAGGAAGTAAAACAGCTGATAGGTGCTTTTACCGGCGTCCTGGGCAGCCTTGACCAGGTCGGCAAGGCCGATGATCGACACCAGGGCGGTGGCCTTGAGCATCACCATCCAGTTGTTGCCGATCCCCGGCAGGGCATAACGCATCATCTGCGGAAACACCACGATCCAGAAACGCTGGCCGCGCTTGAGGCCATAGGCGGTGGCCGCTTCGACCTGGCCCCGCGGGACGGCGAGGATCGCACCACGGAAGGTTTCGGTGAAATACGCCCCGTAGATGAAGCCCAGGGTGATGACCCCGGCACTGAACGGGTTGATCTCGATGTATTCCCATTCCATGTAATCGGTAAAGGAGGTCAGCCAGGTTTGCAGGCTGTAGAAGATCAACAGCATCAGGACCAGGTCCGGAACGCCGCGAATGAGGGTGGTGTAGAGCTGGGCAGGCACGCGCATCAGTTTGACTTTTGACAGCTTGGCGCTGGCCCCGAGCAGCCCGAGCAACACGGCCACCAACAGCGACAACGCCGACAACTTGATCGTCATCCAGGTGCCTTGCATCAGCAGCGGACCGAAGCCCTTGAGGCTGAAGGCAGAGAGCCCCAGATTTTCTAATAGGTTTTCGAACATAAATCAGCAACCTGATCGGATGAAAAAAGCGCCCATCGCGAGATGGGCGCCGGGCATTATTTGCCGCTGTACAGATTCAGATCGCCAAAGTGTTTCTTCTGAATGGTGGCGTAGGTGCCATCATCGTGTAACGCTTTGATACCTTTATCCAAAAGTGCTTTCAGCTCGGTGTTACCTTTCTTAATGCCGATGGCTGTCTTGGCTGGCAGCAAAGCGTTGTCGACCGGCTTGCTGACGTCGTAGTCGGCGCCCTGTGGCGACTTCAGGAAGCCCAGTTCGGCTTGCAGCATGTCCTGGATCCCTGCATCGAGACGACCGGAAGTCAAATCGGCGTAGACCTGATCCTGGTTGGCGTAGGCCTGGGTTTTCACGCCGGCCTTGTCCAGAACGGCTTTGGCATAGGCTTCCTGAATGGTGCCTTGTTCGTAGCCGACGGTCTTGCCCTTGAGCGAGGCGACGTCTTCAGTCACGCCAGAACCTTTCTTGAACACGTAGGCGGTTGGGCCGGAGAACAGCTCGCTGGAGAAGTCGATGACTTTTTCACGGGCTTCGGTAACGGTCATCGACGAGATCACGCCGTCGAATTTGTTGGCTTTGAGGCCAGGGATCATGCCATCGAAGTCACTTTCGACCCACTTGCACTTGACCTTCAGTTCAGCGCAGATCGCGTTCCCCAGATCGATGTCGAAGCCTACCAGGCTGCCATCGGCCGCTTTTGACTCGAACGGTGCGTAGGAAGGGTCAACGCCGAAACGCAGTTCTTTGTATTCTTTCGCCATGGCGGAGCCAGCAGCCATGCACAATGCCAGTGCAGAAAGGGTCAGCAATGCTTTTTTCATTATTCAATCCCTAAAACCAATATGAGCGCTCGTGGCGCAGAATTATTGTTACTGGAAAGCGTAAGACCTGTTGAAAGTAGCAATTTCCGAACCAGAGTGCCGAACAAGCGTTTTAAAAGGTGTCTGGAAATAGCCGGAGACAGATTTATGCACGAAAACGGGCGCAGGGAAATGGCCGCACCAGTTCGACTCAAAAAGAAAAATATTTGAGGAGGGATAGAGGGGTTAGCTGAGCAGATTTTGCAGGGTCGTCAAACTGTCGGCTTCGTCGACCGGCTTATCCTTGCGCCAACGCAACATACGCGGAAAGCGCACGGCAATGCCACTCTTGTGGCGACGGGAGAGGGCGATTCCCTCAAAGCCCAATTCAAACACCAGGCTGGGCTGGACGCTGCTCACTGGGCCGAATTTTTCCACAGTGGTCTTGCGCACGATGCTGTCGACCTGGCGGATTTCGTCATCGCTGAGCCCTGAGTAAGCTTTGGCAATCGGCACCAGGGTGCGTTCACTGGCCTCTGGCGGGCCGTCCCAGACGGCGAACGTATAGTCGCTGTAGAGACTGGCCCGACGCCCTTGCCCCCGTTGCGCATAGATCAGCACGGCATCAACGCTGAACGGGTCGACTTTCCATTTCCACCATACGCCCATGTCCCTGGTCCGGCCGACGCCGTACAGGGTATCGCGCGGCTTGAGCATCAGGCCTTCGACACCGAGGGCGCGGGATGCCTCGCGCTGGCGGGCGAGGTCGAGCCAGGTGTCGCCGGTCAACAAAGGCGAGAGGCGCAACCGTGGGTTGGCGCAGTCACTGGCAACCCGTTCCAGTTGTGCACGACGCTCGGCCTGAGGTCGGTTGCGCCAGTCTTCTCCCTGCCATTCGAGCAAATCGAAGGCGAGCAGCACTACCGGCACTTCATCGAGGATTTTCCTGTCAAGGGTCTTGCGACCGATTCGTTGTTGCAGGAGGGCGAAAGGTTGCACTGCGGGTTCAAAAGCCTTTTCGGCGCCGGTTGGCGCAGACTTCCAGGCGACGATCTCGCCGTCGATCACTGTCCCGTCGGGAAGGCCCGGAATCAAACTGTCCAGTTCAGGGAAGCGTTCGGTGACCAACTCTTCACCCCGCGACCAGATCCACAGTCGCCCGCTGCGCTTGATCACCTGGGCGCGAATGCCATCCCATTTCCATTCCACCTGCCAGTGCCGTGCAGGACCGAGCAACACTTCGAATTGTTCCACGGGCGACGACAAGGCATGGGCGAGAAAAAACGGGTAGGGCTGGCCGCCACGCTGGGCATGCTCATCCGGGGATTCGGCGGCGATCAGTTTCAGGTAGCTGGCGGCGCTGGGACGGTGGGCCTGATCGGTGTAGCCCACCAACCGCTGCGCCACGCGTTTGCTGTCGAGACCGGCCATGGCTGCCAGGGCGCGGGTGACCAGTAATTTGGACACCCCGACGCGAAAGCTGCCGGTGATCAGTTTGATGCAGACCATCAGGCTTACCCGATCCAGTTGCGCCCACAGCTGCGGTAGCCTTTGCGCGAGGGATTGCGGTGTTTCGCCGCGCAGTGGCAGCAGCTTGTCCTCCACCCACGTGGCCAGCCCGTCGGTTGAACGGTGCGGCGCTTGCGGCAAGACCAGCGAAATGGTTTCCGCGAGGTCACCGACGGCCTGGTAACTCTCTTCGAACAGCCATTGCGGCAAACCGGAAAGCGCCACCGCGAGCTCGCGCAGTACCCGCACAGGTACCAATTGCCGGGGACGTCCTCCCGACAGAAAGTACACCGCCCATGCGGCATCTTCCGGTGCAGCCTCGGCGAAGTAGTTTTGCATCGCCGCCAGTTTCGCATTGTTCGATGTCGAGGCGTCGAGCCTGGCATACAGCTCAGCGAATGCTTTCATGGCAGCACCTCGGCGAGTTCGGCCTCGGCGAGGGCGGGGTCTTCTTCGTCTTCACCGTATCGGGTATCGAACGCCATGGCATCAAGCCCCTGCTCGCGCAGATAGCGTACCAGTGCGCCGCTCGATCCATGGGTCACCATGACTCGTTCGGCACCGGTCTGTTCGATGGCCCACAGCAAACCTGGCCAGTCGGCGTGGTCGGACAGGACGAAACCTCGGTCTACACCGAGCCGCCGACGTGTTCCGCGCAAACGCATCCAGCCACTGGCGAAACCATCGCTGTAATCGACAAAGCGACGCATCCAGCTGCTGTTCGCCGCCGAAGGTGGCACGAGCACCAGCGCCTTGCGCATCATCGGGTCGCTCTTTTTGATGTCGGCGGCATCAATCGTGGGCGGTAAATGAACCCCCGCTTCGCGGTAGATCCGGTTGATGGGTTGCACGGCGCCATGCACGAGAATGGGGCCCAGTCGTGCGTCGATGCCATGGAGAATGCGCTGGGCCTTGCCGAGAGAATGACAGAACAGCACGCTGGTTTTTTCGACAGCCGCGTTGGCTTGCCACCATTGATTGATCTCGGCAAACACCTGTAGCTGAGGTTGCCAGCGGTAGATCGGCAGGCCAAAGGTCGACTCGGTGATGAAGGTGTCGCAGCGTACCGGTTCAAACGCTGCACAAGTGCCGTCGGGCTCGGTCTTGTAGTCCCCGGAGGCCACCCAGACTTCTCCACCGTATTCCAGTCGTACCTGTGCCGAGCCGAGTACGTGGCCGGCGGGATGAAAACTGAGGAACACGCCGTGATGCAGCAGGCGTTCGCCGTAGCGCAGGGTTTGCAGGTTGATGTCCTGGCCCAGTCGCACGCGCAAAATGGCCTCGCCGGGCGCTGCCGCCAGGTAGTGCAGATTGCCGGCGCGAGCATGGTCACCGTGGGCGTGGGTAATCACGGCACGTTCGACCGGTCGCCACGGATCGATATAGAAGTCGCCGGCGGGGCAGTACAAACCTTCGGGACGCGAGATAACAAGGTCCATGGCGTTGCCAGAGTGAGAGGACTTGTTAGTTATGAGGTTGGCGCGGGGCGAGAAGTTCTATCGGGCTTATGGGCGGATGAAATACGAGTGTGGGAGCGGGCTTGCTCGCGAAGACGATTGAACAATCAACACTTTTTTTGAATGTTCAATCGCCTTCGTCGGAACGCCGCCCGGAGCAAGCCCGCTCCCACAGGGATCAGCGTTACTTGCCGGGCGTCAGCGTCAGTCGATTCTTGCCATAGGCATTGTCGAAGTTCTGCGGCTGCATCGGCAGGCTCATGTACTGGCCCTTGAGCCAGGGTTCGATGCTGTTGAGGTAGTTCGCACTGGCCGGATTGCCGGACTGACCGGTACCGTTCTGCGCCATCAGCGGTTCGGACTGGCCGAAGTCGACGATAAAGCGCATGGCGGGCGCCAGCGTGGTGTTGAAGTCCTGGCCCCAGGCGAACGCGGCGGTGTTGAGTGTGGTGTGATCGCCACCGGCCGGCAGTGGACCGCGTACTGTCTGGCCGCTGCTGTTCTTCCACTCATAGCGGTGCAGTTTGCCCCACTGCCAGACTCTGTGATCGCCGCCCAATTGACTGTCGCCGGCGCTGATCGCTGCGGCGAGGCTGCGCGCGAGGATCGCCGGTTTGTCTTCTTTCTGCGCGGTGCGCACGTCATCCCAGAACGGGCTGTCCTCACGCCCGAGCAAGTGATCGGCCTGGGCCGCGTAGGACAACTTGCCATCGGCGACAAAGGCCTTCCACGCCGGGCTGCTTTCCGGGCCCAGTTCATCGAGGAAGATCTGCCGGGTGCTTTCCTGCAGGAACAGTTCGTAGATGGCCGCATCGGTGGACGTCGGGCTGAGCTTGCCATCGAACGCCATCAAGCGGCTGTAGGCTTCGTGTGCCTTGGCGCGATCGGCCGCCGGCAAGGCGTCGATGGCTTGTTTGAGTGGTTGGGCCATGCCCGGCGCTTCGAACATTTTCTTCAGCTTGGCCGCGAAGGTCGTGGTCTGGTCGTACTGCATGGCGATCAGGCTGCGGCTGTCGTGTTTGCCGGCGCCGGCCAGTTCGGCCAAGCGCTCGCCGCGCTCCGGTGCGGCCCAGGAGTTGGACAACTGCATGCCGTAGCCATGAGGAATGACCCGCTGGTTGGCGGTGCCGAGCCAGCCTTGGGCCGGGTCCTGGTCGTACGGGTGCAACATCGGGTCGGCATAACCGTCCCAGTCGTAGCGACCTTCCCAACCCGGCGAGGGCAGCAGGCCTTCGCCTTCGCGGCGGTTCGGGTAGCGGCCGGTGACTTGCCAGCCGATGTGGTTCGCGTCGGCAAACACCAGGTTCAGTGCGATGGCGCGGATTTCGCGACTGGCATCCGACGCCCTCTCGGCGCTCTGGGCGCGGGAGAGGTCGAAGAACGCGTCCAGGGACTTGTCGTCGGTGAAGTTCGGCATCTGCAAGGCCAGGCCGAAACCATTGGCCAGCGTGGTGCCCTGGGCGCTGTTGAGCAGCGGGCCATGGCGGGTTTCGTACACCGCCTCGCGAATCGGCCGCTGGCCTTTGACGAAATAGGTTTCGTTGCGCACGATCGCCGGCTGCCACTTCCCGGCGTTTTCGTAGGTAAGCCCGTTGCCCTGGCGCTTGATCTTCTCCAGGAACAGGTCCTGGTTGTCGCCCATCACGGACGCCATGCTCCACGCCACTTTACCGTTGAAACCACCAAGCACCATCGGCAGGCCCGGGATGGTCACGCCGGACGCCTGATACTTCGGTGCGCGAATCTGCACGTAACTGAACAATGAAGGCACGCCCAGCGGGCCATGACTGTCACTGGCCAACAGGCTCTTGCCGCTGCGGCTGCGTTGCGCGGCGATGGCCCAGTTGTTCGACGAGGTGGCGCCCAGCAGGTTCAGGTCCGACAGTTGTTCCGTGGCTTTGCTGAGTTCGGCCAGACCCGGTACTTGCCCGTTGAGCTTGAGGCCCTGGAGCTTTTCGCTCTCGGCGACCGGCAGTTTTTCGTCGGGGGCGGACGGCGTCAGCCACGCCAGTTTGTCGGTGGTGACGGTCTGGGCCAGTACCAGTGAGGAAATTTCTTCCGGCAGATTGGTCGACTGGCTGAAGTTCAGCAGGCAGAAAATCAGCGCCGAATCTTCCGGCTGCCAGTATTCAGGCTGGTAGCCGGTGGCCGCGAGGTCCGCCGGCAGTTTGTCGCGGTAGCGGAACAGGTAGGCATTGACGCCCCGCGCATAGACTTCGAAGAAACGCTTGAGGCGCGGTGAAGAGGCCTTGTACAACTCGCCGGCACTTTTCTTCAGGTTGACCGCCCGCATGTAACGGTCGGCATCCAGCAGATCCGCACCGTGCATCTCGGCCAATCGACCCTGGGCCAGCAGGCGCAGGGTGACCATCTGCGTGATGCGGTCGCTGGCATGCACGTAACCGAGGGTGAACAGCGCGTCGTGGAAACTGTTGCTTTCAATCAGCGGCATGCCCATGGCATTGCGGCGCACCGAAACGTTCTGCGCCAGGCCCTTGAGCGGCTGCACGCCGGAGGTCGGCGGGAGGGTGTCCTGGGCGTTGAAGTTCTGACAACCGGTCAGGCTCAAGACGCCCGCCACTGCTGCGGCAACGCCGAACCGGGGTAGAAAATGAGTAAGGGCTGGCGAGGCCATGGCAAAGCTCCTGCGGGGGTAGAGGCGGTGGGGCGCAATAAAGGCGCTACGTTAGTGAGCAGGCGATGGCCGCGCAAGCGGGGTAAGAGGTTATTTCAGGATTTGTCAAAGATCGGCGTATCTCCGTAGGAGCTGCCGAAGGCTGCGATCTTTTGACTCCCAAGGGTGGCTTGCCAGCCGTTACCGGTGATGTTGAAGTGCGACACGGTCAACAATCCTGGAGAAAAGTCGGCATGGAGCTCAAGGCAAACGCGGCACTGATCATCATCGATCAACAAAAAGGCATCCTTCACCCCAGGCTTGGCCGCAGGAATAATCCCCATGCCGAAGAGCGCATGCTGGAATTGCTCGCTCATTGGCGCCGCACCGCTCGGCCGGTAATCAATGTGCAGCACCTGTCCCGCTCGGAGGACTCGGTGTTCTGGCCGCAGCAGTCGGGAGTGGAGTTTCAGGAGCGATTCGCGCCAATGGCCGGTGAACGCTTGATCCAGAAGCAGGTGCCGGATGCGTTCTGTGCAACGGGTCTGGAGACGCAGTTGCGTGAGGCGGGGATCGGGCAGTTGATCATCGTGGGCGTCGCGACCCACAACTCGGTGGAGTCCACGGCGCGCACCGCGGGCAACCTGGGATTTGATACCTGGGTGGCCGAGGATGCGTGCTTTACGTTCGACAAGGCTGATTTTTTCGGCCATGCCCATAGCGCCGAAGAGGTGCATGCGATGTCGCTGGGGAATCTGCACGGCGAGTATGCGACGGTGGTCAGCACTGCCACCCTTTTAATGGATGACTGACAACTATTGTGGGAGCGGGCTTGCTCGCGAAGAGGGCCTCAGCTTCAACATCGTTTTTGCCTGACACACCGCTTTCGCGAGCAAGCCCGCTCCCACAAGGGAACTGCATTCACAGCACAGGTCTGCTCGCGAAGACGATTCAACAGGCGAAGCTAATCTTCGCCCGAATCATCAAGCGCCGTGGCACTTCTTGAATTTCTTGCCGTTACCGCATGGGCACGGATCGTTGCGGCCGACGTCTTTCAGGGCATTGCGCACCGGTTCCTGGTGAGCGTGGCCACAGTTCGGGCCGTGGACATGGCCGTGGTCGTGATCATGGTGGTCATGATCGTGATCGTGGTTGCAGTCAGGGCCGTGGACATGGGGTTGCTGGGTCATCGGTGTTGCTCCGGAATTAAATCGGCGGCGATTATCACGCCATTGCGCGCCAGGTGCACGTAGTGGGCGATGAATATACCGGTTTCCAGTTCACCTTCCAGACGATAGGGAATGGGTTGGTCGGATTTTTTCAGCAGTTTGGCCAGATCCCGGACCTTGGACCACAGGTTGGTGCGGATCGGCACCTTGAAGTAGGCACTGTGCCTGGGGCTGATGGTGAACCAGTGTTCGTACTCGCCGTCGGCCAGCAGTATGTCACCCAGGTGAACGCGGTACTCCAGGCTGCGCACCGTCAGGTCGCTGTCGTTGGGGTTGTCGATGCGAAAATGCAGGAGGAATTTCTGCTCCAGCAGTTTGGCGCTGACCACCTCGACCTTCACCAGATGGACCTCGGGGTCCGGCAAGTCGTCGTCGAACCACGACGCACAGCCGCCGAGTCCCAGTGTCAGGAACACGGTGAGCAGACAGCGTGTGCCGCGGCGGATGATCATCGTGGTGGTTCTCCCTTGAGTCCCAGTCTAGACCCAAAGGATCGCAGCCTTCGACAGCTCCTGCGTGATGGACCGTCATTCCATGGACTGGCTGCTGAAGTATCCCGCACAACATTTCTTGAACTTCTGTCCACTGGCGCATGGGCAGGGGTCATTGCGCCCGAGTTTGAGTTGCACGGTCGGGTCAATGAAATACCAGCGCCCGGTGTTCTGTACGAACGATGAGCGCTCTCGATGACTGTGCTCGCCACCGCTGTCGTGCCACCGCGCGGTGAAGGTCACGAAAGCGTGTTCAGGCTGGCCACCCAGCACTTCGGAACTTTCCACCTCAAGGCCCAGCCAGGTACTTTGCGCACTCCAGTCGCTGATCGATTGACGGTCCAGGCCGGCCTGTTGGGCGGGCAGGGTGGTGGCCACCAGATAGTCGACCAACCCCAGCACGTAGGCGCTGTAGCGCGAGCGCATCAAGGCTTCGGCGCATGGCGCCGGGTGTCCGGCATGGTAGTGACCGCAGCAGGCGTCAAGCAGGGTGCCGCTGCCGCAAGGGCAAATGGATGTACTCATTGCTTTACCACCAGTATTTCCCAAAGTTTTCCGGATTGGCCCAGAAGCGCGAATTGAGCCAGTCAGGGACTTGTTTGTATTCAAGCAGATCGTAGGTAAACAGGGTCAATACCTGTTCATCCCGTTGAAAGCGTTCGCTGGCTTGCAGGGCCAGGGAGAAAAAATCTGTTTCCTGCCAGCCACAAGCCGGCAGATCCGCCAGCACGGCGATGCGGCTGGCGTTGAGGTTGCGGATGCCGCCCAACAGGTTCAGGCCGTCGCGTTTGGGCAAATGCTCCAGGCAATCAACCACCAGGGCCAGGTCGAACCGGCGGGCCGCCAACTCGTCGGGCAATGGGCCTGGGGCCGCGAAAGCCACGCAGCTGTCCGGGTGCGCGAGTTTGAATGCTTCCAGTGCCGGGAACTCGCTGGCGCCGATCAACAACAGGCGCGCGGGGGCATATCGGTCAAGTAACGCGGCCAGTGCCTGCTGCGGTGTGCGTGAAGAAATACCTGCAATCATCGAAGATCCTCAATCAGATCTGCCAAGACTAGCCTGCCCGGACGTTCGGGCCTAGAGCGGCTTGGCGACAAATGCGCCAAGCTGCCGTTAATGCCTGAATAAAGAGCATGGCCTATTGCTGGCGGAGATTAATACTCGGGTCTTTACTACCTGAATCGGTTCTAAGCCGATCCTTCAGGAGAAAACTAGATGAGCATAGTTCGGACAGCATTACCCTTGGTTCTGCTAACCAGTGTGTTGACTGGTTGCGCAGGTTTGCAGAAAACCGACTGGCCGACCTGTGCGGCGGTTGGTGGTGTCGTGGGTGCGGGCCTCGGTGCGACCGAAAGCTCGGCATGGGCAGGGTATGGTGCTCTGCTCGTTGGCGGTACGGCAGCGGCTTATTGCTGGGTGCACGGTGATGGCGACGAAGACGGCGACGGTGTGCCGGATAGTCGCGACAAGTGCCCGGGCACGCCTAAAGGCGTTCATGTCGATGCCAACGGTTGCCCACCACCAGCGCCTGTGGTTGAAGAGGCGGTTGTGGTCAAGGAAGAAACCATCGTCATCCGCGATGTTCACTTCCAGTTTGATAAAGCCACGCTTACCTCGTCCGATAAACAGGTCCTCGACAAGATTGCCACTCGCCTGAAAGCCGAAGCCCCGACTGCTCAACTGACCGTAACCGGTCATACCGACAGCGTGGGCAGCGACGCCTACAACCAGAAACTGTCGGATAAACGCGCCCACTCGGTGGTTGAATACCTCATCGAGCAAGGCGTACCTCGCAGCAACTTCGTGTCGGTGGTCGGTGCCGGTGAAAGCCAGCCGGTTGCGGACAACAAAACCGCTGACGGTCGTGCACAGAACCGTCGTACGGAAATCAAAATCCAGCGTTGACTCCCCCTCGCATCCGCGCCTTGTGCAGTCGCGGATGCGGGTCTTTACTCCTGTGTAACCGGTATGGGCCGGTGACACAGGAGCTTTCAATATGATCGTTCTCACAAGGACCGTCTTGCCGGTTCTGCTACTTGGTAGCCTATTGACCGGCTGCGCGACCCACAGCGATGGCACTGCCCCCCTCAATCAACGTACCTGGCCAATCTGCAGCCTCATCGGCGGCCTGGTCGGCGGTGGCCTGGGCGCGATCGAGAGTGGCGCCTGGGCCGCGGGTGGGGCGGCGCTGGGTATCTTGTCCGGCGGCTTGATCTGCTATGCCCAGGATGGCGACGAAGATGGCGACGGCGTTTTCGACCGGCGTGACCGTTGCGCTGATACGCCGGCCAATACCCTGGTCGACCATCGCGGTTGCCCGGTGCCGCTGTACCCGGACCGCGTCCAGACCGAGCCTGCGCAAACCCAAGTCATTACGCTGAGCGATGTGATGTTTGTCTTCAATCAATCCGACTTGACCCCAACGGCCAAGAGTGAACTGGATGCGATGATGAGCCAGTTCGAGGATGCCGATGTGGTCAGCATCAAGGTGGTCGGCCATACCGACAGCGTGGGGTCGGATGCCTATAACCAGGCCTTGTCGGAGCGACGCGCCAGCAGCGTGGCGGAATACCTGATCAGCCAGGGTGTGGCGCCGAACAAAGTCACCAGCGAAGGCAAGGGCGAAAGTCAGCCGATTGCCGACAATGAAACGGAAGAAGGACGTGCGAAAAACCGTCGCGTAGAGCTGCATATAAACCGCTGAGCCAAGAGATAGAGCCGTCGAGCAACAGTTGTGAGCGCTGCGACGGCCGTTCGGCGGCCTTCATGAAGATTTTTCCATTGCCCTCTGGCTTATCCCGCGCGGAAGCCGTTACTGTGCGCCCAAACAATAATTCTCATCGGGGGAGCGTATGAAGGTCTTATGGGGGCTGGGGCGGTTATTGACCCTGCTGTTCTGGTTGGTGGTGCTGGTCAACCAGCTCACGCCATTTGTCTTTCCGCTGCACCCGTTGGTCAATCTGGCCGGCGGCCTGTTGGGGTTCATCCATCTTCTGGAAGCACTGTTGTGCTATCGCAGCCTGCGAGGTCGCGCCCATCCCTGGCTTGACCGCCTGAGGATCGTCATTTTCGGTGTATTCCACCTGCAAACCATTCCAGCCCCCAGCGCTTCGAAGGCTTCCCATGCGTAAACTCTGTCTGCTCGCCGCACTCATCAGTCCATTGGCCAGCGCACAGGTGGTGAGTGTCGAACCCAACTCGCTGATGCGTTTGCCCAACACCGCCAGCACCCTGCAACTGGAACGCCTGGAAGTGGCCGATTACGGCACCTTGCTGATTCCTTCGAACGTCACCGAAGTCACCGTGGGTGAGTTGCATCTGGGGCGTGAAGCGCGCATCGCCATTGTGCCGGGAGAGCAGGCGCTGGCGCTGAAGGTCCGTCGCGCTGATTTGTCCGAAGGCAGCCAGATCACCGCGCGGGGCGCGCCCGGAACCTATCAGAAAGCCGCCCGCTCCGGGCGCAATCTTGATTTGCAGATCAAGACACTGAATGCACCACAATTGTTGGTGGACGCTCGAGGCGGTGCAGGCGCACCGGGATTTGTCGGCCTGGATGGCGCCAACGGTCAGGACCCTGGCTGCACCTGGGGCCAGGCCGGTCGCGGTGCCGATGGCAGTGATGGCAGCAATGGTCAACCAGGTGCGCCGGGTGCGTTGGTCAGGCTGTCAGTGCCGCACGACTTTCCGGCAGACCGGATCAAGGTGCAGGTGGCTGGCGGTGCCGGTGGCCTGGCCGGCCCGGGCGGCAAGCCGGGTGCTGGCGGCAAGGCCAAGGGCTGCCTGGTCTACAAGGCCGATGGCGGCAAGAGCGGCAAACCTGGCGCCGACGGCCAGCCGGGGCCAGTAGGTGCCGCGGGTTCAGTGACGGTTCAGCGCTTGTAAGAAACGCCGAGAACCCGTGGCGAGGGGGCTTGCCTGTGGTGAGGGGGCTTGCCTGTGGCGAGGGGGCTTGCCCCCGTTGGGCCGCGAAGCGGCCCCAATTCCCGCAATCACAATACTGCTGAAGGTTAGCGGTGTCTGGTTTTACGACTGCTTCGCAGTCGAGCGGGGGGTGAGCCCCCTCGCCACAATACCTCGGCAGATTCACAGCATCGGCCTAGCCGCCGCAATCACCACCACAGCCAACCCCACCAACAGATTGATCCCCACCAACCGGCGAATCCGCCCCAGCACGCTGGCACCCGCCGGCCAATCCTGTTCGGCCACGGCGGTGCGCAGCTCCGGCAGCATCAGCGCCTGAATGCGGATAAACAGCGCCGTCATCACCACATACAGGCCCATCATCACTTGCACATAGCGCGGTGCGGCTTCAAAGCCGTTGAAGTGCATATGCAGCATGCCCACGCCGCTGACCGGCAACAGCACCACCGCCACCCAGACCCAGCGGAAAAAACCTTGAAACACTTCTACCCACAACTTCAGTCGGGCAGGGCCTTCAAGTGCCGTGATCGCGGCGGGGCGCAGGACCATCCAGGCGAAAAACATGCCGCCGACCCAGATCAGGGCCGCCAGTACATGCAGGCTATATATGAGGCTAAAAGGTGTCATTCGGATACTCCGTTCTGCGCAGGATTCATTAGCGGGGTATGATAGCCGTCGATCCGAACCACTGAAAATTTATCCAGCGTTTTTTGCGCCCGACAATCCATGATCAGCACCGAACTCAAAACCACGATCCAGGGCGCCTACTCGCGTTTTCTCGAAGCCAAGAGCCTCAAGCCGCGCTACGGCCAACGCCTGATGATCGCCGAAATCGCCAAGGTCCTGGGTGACATCGACACCGACGACGAAGGCCGGCGCAGTGGCGACCCCGCGATTGTCGCGGTGGAAGCCGGTACCGGTACCGGCAAGACCGTGGCTTACAGCCTGGCGGCGATCCCCACGGCCAAGGCCGCCGGCAAGCGCCTGGTGATCGCCACGGCCACCGTGGCGCTGCAAGAGCAGATCGTCTACAAGGACTTGCCCGACCTGATGCGCAACAGCGGGCTGAATTTCAGCTTCGCCCTGGCCAAGGGGCGCGGGCGCTACATGTGCCTGTCCAAACTCGACATGTTGCTCCAGGAAGGCCACGCGCAGACTGCCACTGCGCAACTGTTCGAAGAAGAAGGCTTCAAGATCGAGGTCGACGAGGCCAGCCAGAAGCTGTTCACCAGCATGATCGAGAAGCTCGCCGGCAATAAGTGGGACGGCGACCGCGACAGTTGGTCCACCGCCCTGGAAGACGCCGACTGGGCGCGCCTGACCACCGATCACAGCCAGTGCACCAACCGTCATTGCCCGAACTTCGGCCAGTGCGCTTTCTACAAGGCCCGCGAAGGCATGGGCAAGGTCGACGTGATCGTCACCAACCACGACATGGTCCTGGCTGACCTGGCCCTGGGCGGCGGCGCCGTACTGCCGGACCCGCGCGACACCATCTACGTGTTCGACGAAGGCCATCACCTGCCGGACAAGGCCATCGGCCACTTCGCCCATTACACGCGTCTGCGCTCCACTGCCGACTGGCTGGAAACCACCGCCAAGAACCTCACCAAATTGCTGGCCCAGCACCCGTTGCCGGGCGACCTGGGCAAGTTGATCGAGCAGGTGCCGGAGCTGGCGCGGGAGATCAAGACCCAGCAGCAGTTCATGTTCACCGCGTGCGAACAGATTGCCGATTTCAAACCCGGCGAAGACGTCGAAGGCCGCGAGCGCCCGCGTCACCGATTCGTCGGCGGGGTGATTCCCGAGCACATGCGTGAAATGGGCATCGAACTGAAGAAAGGCTTCGCACGGCTGACCGACTTGTTCACCCGCCTGACCGACCTGCTCAAGGAAGGCATGGACGGCGAGGTCAACATTGGCATCGCCAGCAACCAGGCTGAAGAGTGGTACCCACTGTTCGGCAGCCTGCTGTCGCGCTCTTCCGGCAACTGGGAGCTGTGGACCGCCTTTACCGTCGAAGACCCGGAAGACAACCCGCCCATGGCTCGCTGGCTGACCCTGGCCGAAAGCGGTTCGCTGTTCGATATCGAGGTCAACGCCAGTCCCATCCTCGCGGCGGAAATGCTCCGGCGCAATCTGTGGAACGTGGCGTATGGCTGCCTGGTGACATCGGCGACCTTGACCGCCCTCGGTACCTTCGACCGCTTCCGCATGCGCGCCGGGCTGCCGAAAAAAGCCGTGACGGCGGTGGTGCCGAGCCCCTTCCATCATGCCGACGCCGGTGTGCTGCGGGTGCCGAACCTGAACGCCGATCCCCGTGATGCAGCGGCACATACCGCCGCGATCATTCGTGATCTGCCGGAACTGGTCGAGGGCTCGCGGGGCACGCTGGTACTGTTTTCCTCGCGCAAACAGATGCAGGACGTGTTCGATGGCCTGGACCGCGACTGGCGCAAGCAAGTGTTCATTCAGGGCAACCTGTCGAAGCAGGAAACCCTGAACAAGCACAAGGCGCGGGTCGATGGCGGGGATTCCAGCGTGCTGTTCGGCCTGGCCAGCTTCGCCGAAGGGGTCGACTTGCCCGGTGCCTATTGCGAGCACGTGGTCATTGCCAAGATTCCATTCTCGGTACCCGATGATCCCGTCGAAGCGGCGCTGTCGGAATGGATCGAAGCCCGGGGCGGTAACCCGTTCATGGAAATCTCCGTACCGGACGCCTCGCTGAAACTGGTCCAGGCCTGCGGTCGCTTGCTGCGCACCGAAGAAGACCGCGGCACCATCACCTTGCTCGACCGGCGCCTGGTGACCCAGCGCTATGGCAAAGCCATCCTCAACGCGTTGCCGCCGTTCCGTCGAGAAATTTCCTGAAGCACCGGTGGGCAGTTTTGCCCACCGCGTTGTCTATCTCTCTGCCACCGCTTTTTCACTGGCCCATTGAAGGTCGTTAGGGAGAATTTCGTTCTCATGATTTGCCGTTCGTTGCCTGCCGTATTTGCCCTGTTGTTCGCAACACCGCTGTTGGCTGCACCTGCCAGCCAGCAGACGCTGTTCAACTTTGTACGCCCCGCCGACGTGGTCCAGGTGGCGACACAGGACGCCAGCCTGCCGCAATCCAACGCCGAGCAAACCCCTGAAGGCGAAGTGCTGCGCCGGGTGACCTTCAACCCGGTCGCCCGGCCGACGTTGCGTCTGGCCCCGCAAACCGGTGCCTGGGACTGGTCGCAGTCGGGCGTCATGAGCCTGCGGATCCAGAGCGCGATGAACTGGGCGTTGACCCTGTACGTGACCATTCAGAGCAATGACGGCAAGACCCTGGTCAGTCGCGTCGATCTGCCGGCCGGACCGGCGCAAACCCTGTTGGTGCCGCTGCAAGCGACATCGCCGCTGAGCCAGGGCATGAAGGCCGGCCCGCCGATGCCGATGACTGTTGAGGGTCAGCGTGTATTGCTGGCCAGCAGCTCCGGTGAGCTGGATCGCAGCCAGGTGGTGTCCGTGACATTGTCGATGGACCAGCCCAAAGCCGCGCAAAGCATCCTGCTGGAGCGCTTTGGAGTGCAGGACAGTGAGTCGGTCAGCCAGGCCGTGTATGGCGGGTTGGTGGATGCGTACGGCCAGTCGACCCGGGCCAGATGGCCGGAAAAAGTCAGCAGCGACGAGCAGCTGAAAAGCGCCGCCGCCAAGGAACAGCATCAACTGAAAACCTGGCTGGCTGAACGTGAGAAGTCTTCCCTGGACAAGTTCGGTGGATTGACCAATGGCCCGTCATTCAAGGCCAGCGGCTTTTTCCGCACCGAAAAGCGCAACGGTCGATGGTATCTGGTGACGCCTGAAGGCCACCCGTTCTATTCCCTTGGGGTCAATACCGTGGCCCCGGATGTCAACCAGACCTATGTGGCCGGTCGCGAGTGGATGTTCGAGTCCCTGCCCAAGGCTGACGAGGCGCTGGCCAGCCACTACGGCGAAGGCAACAACCGTGGCGGCAATGGTGCCGATCAAGGGCGTGGCTACAATGCCGGGCGCTGGTACGACTTCTATGGTGCCAACCTGCAACGTCTGTATGGCGATCCTTGCGCGTTGGGCAGCGAAACCAAAGCGGGCGTGGCCGCGGCGGCCAAGGCGGCCGAGCAACTTGTCGCTCCTGCAACCGCCGAGTCCGGCGTCGCCGAAGCCGCCAAGACTGAAGCGACGATAACAACAGCGGCAGAGCCAACATCGGTCGAACCGTGCAAAGCTTTGTTCGACGAGCAACGCTGGGCCAGTCACACCCTTGATCGCCTGCTGGCCTGGGGCTTCAACACCATCGGCAACTGGAGCGCCCCGGTGCTGGGCAATGCCGATCGCGTGCCATACACCCTGCCGCTGTCGATCGTCGGCGACTATGCCAGCATCAGCACCGGTACCGACTGGTGGGGCGGCATGCCCGATCCGTTCGACCCGCGTTTTGCCATGGCCACCGAGCGAGCAGTGGCGATTGCCGCCCGCGACCATCGTGACGATCCGTGGCTGATCGGTTACTACGCCGACAACGAACTGGCCTGGGCCGGTCCCGGGGATGACCCGAAAGCCCGTTATGCCCTGGCCTACGGCACCTTGAAAATGACCACCGACGTGCCGGCCAAGCGTGCATTCCTCAAGCAACTGCGTGACAAGTACCGCAATCAGGCGGGCCTGTCGAAAGCCTGGGGCATTGATCTGCCCGCCTGGGAACTGATGGAGGATCCGGGATTCGTGCCGCCGCTGCCGAGCGCCGAGCACCCGGAAATCGAAGCCGACTTCAAATACTTCCAGAAGGTCTTTGCCGACACTTACTTCAAGACCATCTCCGACTCACTCAAGTGGCACGCGCCAAACCAGTTGCTGCTCGGTGGCCGTTTCGCCATCAGCACGCCGGAAGCCGTGGAGTCCTGCGCCCAGTATTGCGACGTGCTGAGCTTCAACATGTACACCCTGCAACCCCAGGATGGTTACGACTTCGCCAAGTTGCGCAGTCTCGACAAACCGGTGCTGATCACCGAGTTCAATGTCGGTTCGGCTGATCGCGGGCCGTTCTGGGGCGGCGTCACGCCGTTGGCGAAGGAGGAGGACCGTGGTGCGGCATATGCCAACTTCCTCAAGCAGGCAATGAGCGAGCCGTCGATTGTCGGTGTTCATTGGTTCCAGTACCTCGATCAACCGGTCACCGGGCGTCTGCTTGATGGTGAAAACGGTCACTTCGGGTTGGTGGGGATCACGGATCTGCCGTTCCAGGGCTTTGTCGACAGCGTGCGCAAGAGCAACCTGGCGACGGTCGAACAATTGGGCAAAGAGGCCGGGAAGGCTGCGGCCGACGCCGACAAAGCCAGCCACGACGCCGAGGGCGGTCGCAAGGCCGAGGCCGGCAAGGGGCCGGGGAAGGGCGCTGAACATGCAGGTGGGCATTCGGGGAAGGGCCATTAATCTCTGACACCTGAAAAAGATCGCAGCCTTCGGCAGCTCCTACAGGGGGTACGCCTTGCCACTGTAGGAGCTGCCGAAGGCTGCGATCTTTTGATCTTGAATGGACCGCCCAGCCCAACCCTGTTCCCAAAACCCTCAAGGGCTGGAACAATGCCCGCCACTTTGTAGAGCGTTAATCCGGGGAGTTGCGGGTGCAGATTCAGGGTCATTACGAGCTTAAGTTCGAAGCGGTGCGAGAGGCTTTCGCGGCGCTGTTCGACGATCCCCAGGAGCGTGGCGCAGCATTGTGCATTCAGATTGGTGGCGAAACCGTCCTTGATCTGTGGGCCGGCACCGCCGACAAGGACGGGGCAGAGGCCTGGCACAGTGATACCATCGCCAACCTGTTCTCTTGCACCAAGACCTTTACCGCCGTCGCCGCGCTGCAACTGGTGGCCGAAGGCAAGCTGAAACTGGATGCGCCGGTGGCACGCTACTGGCCCGAATTCGCCGCGGCCGGCAAAGCGTCCGTCACCCTGCGACAATTGCTCTGCCATCAGGCCGGTCTTCCGGCATTGCGCGAATTACTGGCCCCCGAAGCCCTCTACGACTGGCAAACCATGATCGACGCCCTGGCTGCCGAAACGCCGTGGTGGACGCCGGGCGAAGGCCATGGGTATGCGGCGATCACTTATGGCTGGCTGGTCGGCGAATTGCTGCGTCGTGCCGACGGTCGTGGGCCGGGGGAATCCATTGTCGCGAGGGTCGCCAAACCGTTGGGCCTGGACTTCCATGTAGGGCTGGCCGACGAAGAGTTCTATCGCGTGGCCCACATTGCGCGCGGCAAGGGCAATGTCGGTGATGCCGCCGCCCAGCGCCTGCTGCAAGTGACCATGCGTGAGCCAACGGCCATGACGACCCGGGCGTTCACCAACCCGCCGTCGATCATGACCAGCACCAACAAACCCGAGTGGCGACGCATGCAGCAGCCAGCCGCCAATGGCCATGGCAATGCCCGTAGCCTGGCCGGCTTCTACGCCGGCCTGCTCGATGGCAGCCTGCTGGAAAGCGAAATGCTCGATGAGTTGACTCGTGAGCACAGCCTCGGCGAGGACAAGACTTTACTGACCCGGACCCGTTTCGGCCTGGGTTGCATGCTTGATCAACCGGACGTTGCCAATGCCACCTTCGGACTTGGCCCGCGGGCGTTTGGTCATCCGGGTGCCGGCGGCTCCATCGGCTTTGCCGACCCGGAACACGATGTAGCCTTCGGATTTGTGACAAATACCCTGGGCCCCTACGTCTTGATGGACCCGCGTGCGCAAAAGCTGGTGCGGGTTCTGGCCACTTGTCTGTAAAAGCGGCTATCGGTCTCCAGGGCTGGAACCCGATAGCCTTTTCAGTTTCAAATCGTCAGTTTGTACGGGCCGACGTGGCCTGATTTTTTGACTTCATTTTTGTGGATATCCAATGTCATCCAATAAAACCCTCGCTTTGGCCCTGTGTTTCGCCATTACCGGTTGTGCACAGACTCCACAGAAAGACGCGACGGCACCTGTCGCGAAGACTGAAAGCGCCAGCCACTGGTACTGGCCGTTCGGTTCCGACGACAGCGCCGGCAAGCCCGTGGCCAAGCCGGAGGTGAAACCTGAGGTCAAACCCGTGGCGGTGGCCAAGGCCGAAACCGATAGCGGCAGCAAGTGGTGGTGGCCGTTCGGCGGTAACGAGAAGAGTGCCGCCAAGGCCGTGCCGATGCCCGACCCGAAAGTCACCCAGGCCTGGCTTGACGACTACGAGCCGCGTCTGCGCGAGGCGGTCAAGGGCAGCAACCTGCAACTCGAACGCCGCGAAAACGTGCTGGTAGTAACTGCACCGGTCGAAGGCTCGTTCAACCCTGATCGTCCGGCCATGCTGCTGCCGGTCACGCTCGGTCCGTTTACCCGCGTTGCCAAGATCCTTGAAGCCGATCCAAAGACCGCTGTCTTGATCCTCGGCCACAGCGATACGTCCGGCGCGGCGCCTGCCAACGTCAAACTGAGCCAGGAGCGTGCCCAGTCCGTTGCGGCGATTTTCCGTCTCAGTGGCTTGCAGCGTGATCGCCTGATGCTGCGTGGCCTGGGCGGTGATGCGCCGCGTGCCGCCAACGACAGTGCGCAAGGCCGTGCGTTGAACCGCCGTGTGGAACTGCTGGTGACCCCGCAAAACACCATGGTCGCGCTGCTGAGCAAGTACAACATGCCGGCCCCGGCCCCTGTGAACATGGTTGCAGCCGCTGACGTCAAGCCGGTCGCCAAGCCTGTGACACCGGCCCCGGCGACTAAAAAGGCTGCTGTTCCAGCGACGAAAAAAGCCCCGGCGAAAAAAGCTGCGGCCAAGAAAGCACCTGCGAAAACCGCAACGCCGGCGAAGAAAACCACACCAGCCAAAGCCTCCACGGCTGACAAGAAAGTCGCCGCCACTGATACTGCAAAGCAGTGATCCGTTAACCAAAAGGAATGCGCCATGACCCAGGGCCTGGCTGATATGCGTCGTGACTACACCCGTGACGGCCTGACCGAGGCGCAAGCCCCGGCCGAGCCATTTGCGTTGTTCCACCAGTGGTTCGCCGACGCGGTGAAAACCGAGCAGGCACCGGTGGAAGCCAACGCCATGACCCTGGCCACCGTCGACCAGGACGGTCGACCGCACTGTCGCATTCTGTTGCTCAAGGGCCTGGACGAGCAGGGCTTCACTTTTTTCACCAACTACGAAAGCGCCAAAGGCCAGCATCTTGCCGCGAACCCGTTCGCGGCCATGACGTTTTTCTGGCCGGCGCTGGAGCGCCAGGTGCGCATCGAAGGGCGGGTGGTGAAAGTGACGCCTGAGGAGTCCGACGCCTATTATCAGGTCCGTCCACTGGGCAGTCGCCTGGGGGCCTGGGCATCGCCGCAAAGCCGCGTGATCGCCGATCGTGGCGAGCTCGAAGCGCTGCTCAAGGACACCGAGCAACGATTCAGCGACACCCAGCCGCATTGCCCGGAACACTGGGGCGGTTATCGCCTGTTGCCGGAGCGCATCGAGTTCTGGCAGGGCCGCCCGAGTCGCCTGCACGATCGCCTCAATTACCGCCAGCAGGGCGCCGACTGGATTCTTGAACGTCTGGCACCCTGAACAGTCTACCGATCGGGATAGCCTGCCGCAGCGGCCTCCAGCCACTTCGGCAGGTCTCGACGCTTGATCTTCTGCGCTTGGGCATTCGCCAACTGTTCGAGCATAAAGGCTTTTTTCTGCTCATCCTTGCCAGCCAGCGCTAGCGCCAGATCGCGGTCCATCCAGCGTTTGATCCGTACGTACAGCCACCAGTGGAAGTACAAACCGGCAACCGTCGTGACGACGATGATAAAGTAGTCCATTGAAATCCTTGGCCTGTGGGCGGTTTTACGAATTTGCCGCTACTGTGTGAGTTCGTGCAGGCGCCTTAACGGAGCCTGAATCAAAACAATTTTACCCGGGCGGTGCCGTGACAGGCGTCAAGCTGCGGAGTTTAATGAACATCTGTTTCTTTGGAGTTGATGCTATGCGTAAGTCTGTTCTGCTGGTTGCTTCCTTTTCCACGATGGCGATGTTGCTCACTGGTTGCCAATCGAGCTTGACCGGTGACTCCTACTCCCGTGACGAGGCGCGTCGCGTGCAGACCGTTCGCATGGGCACCATCGAAGCATTGCGTCCGGTGAAAATCGAAGGCACCAAAACCCCGATCGGCGGCGCTGCAGGCGCAGTGGTTGGCGGCGTTGGCGGCAGCGCCATCGGTGGCGGCAAAGGCAGTATCGTTGCTGCGGTCATCGGCGCAGTCGCCGGCGGCCTGATCGGTTCGGCCGCAGAAGAGGGCATGACCCGCACCCAGGGCGTGGAAATCACCGTGCGCGAAGACGATGGCAGCATGCGTGCCTACGTTCAGGAAGTTCAGCCGAACGAAGTGTTCCGTGTTGGCGAGCGTGTGCGCATCGCCAGCGTGAATGGCACCAGCCGCGTTTCGCACTAAGCGCAAACACCGGATAAACAAAAAACCCGATCAGGTGACTGATGGGGTTTTTTGTTTTTCAGCGCAGGTGAGTCTTGCTTGGCGTCAGGCGATATCGCGGTTTATCAGGAGGCCTGGCCGGAGTGCTTGCGACTCGCCATCGCGGTCACCGCATAACCGATCAGTGCGGCGAGAATCGAACCGGTCAGGATTCCCATGCGGTCCATTCCGGCGAAATCACTTACACCCGGTTCAAAGGCCAGTGAGCCGACAAACAGACTCATGGTGAAACCAATGCCGCAGAGAATCGCCACGCCCAGTATCTGGCCCCAATTGGCGCCTTGGGGCAGGGCGGCGATACCGGTTTTCACGGCCAGCCAGGTCAGGCCGAAGACACCCACAGTCTTGCCCAGCAGCAGCCCGATGGCGATGCCCATGGGAACATGATGAGTGAAGCTTTCGACGGTGACGCCGCTCAGGGACAGGCCGGCGTTGGCGAAGGCGAACAGCGGCAGGATGCCGTAGGCGACCCACGGGTGCAGGGCGTGTTCCAGGGTCAGCAGTGGCGAAGGTTCGGCATTTTTTGTGCGCAGCGGAATGCAGAAAGCCAGGGTTACGCCGGCCAGTGTGGCGTGGACACCGCTCTTGAGCACGCAGACCCAGAGGATCAGGCCAATGATCATGTACGGCCCGAGCTTGACTACGCCAAGCCGGTTCATCCCGATCAGCGCCGCAATACAGGCGGCGGCCAGCACCAGGGACAGGGTCGACAGGGCACCGGAATAGAAGATCGCAATGATGATGATCGCGCCGAGGTCGTCGATGATCGCCAGGGTCATCAGGAACAGTTTCAGCGAAACCGGAACTCGTTTGCCAAGCAACGCCAGCACGCCAAGGGCGAAGGCAATGTCGGTCGCGGTCGGGATTGCCCAGCCGTTGAGGGCCGGTGGGGTGTCGCGGTTGAGGTACCAGTAGATCAGCGCCGGCACCACCATGCCACCAATGGCCGCCGCGCCAGGCAGGACGATTTGCGACGGTTTGGACAACTGGCCGTCGAGGACTTCGCGCTTCACTTCCAGGCCGATCAGCAGGAAGAACAGCGCCATCAGGCCATCATTGATCCATAGCAGCAACGGCTTGGCGATTTTCAGTGCGCCGATC
The DNA here is from genome assembly GCF_000282295.1 of Pseudomonas sp. GM33. NCBI lineage: Bacteria > Pseudomonadati > Pseudomonadota > Gammaproteobacteria > Pseudomonadales > Pseudomonadaceae > Pseudomonas > Pseudomonas sp. GM33. The sequence goes on along the minus strand of NZ_AKJO01000034.1, from coordinate 1,569 downwards.
TGGGCCACCACAGGAGTGTCCAGCAGGCCGTTGTACAGCCACGACAGCGGTGAGTTGTTGATGATCAGAGCCAGAACGGCAGCGGCGATCAGTAACAGACCGCTGGCAGCTTCCAACTGAAAGAAACGCGTGAAAGTGCTACGCAGAGGCAAGGTCGCTCTCCATCTGTGAATTCAAAAGGTGTTACACCCTAACAAGTACCGTTAGTTGTTAAAACAAAAGTTATATTCTTTTTTGTTATATCCCGTTACAGAGTGATCCGTCGCCAGCGAGCTGAGCCTAGCAGTTGTCGGACGTATTGGATCTCAGCTGTACCTGTGCCGGATGCAGGATTTTTCCTAAGCTGGTTGGATGGGCCTTGTGCCAAGGCCAACTCCTGCCCGATTCAACGAGAAAACCATCATGAGCGACAACCGACAGTGGTCCCGCGAGGCGATCCGGATCATCGAAGCCGATTTCCAGCGCAGCGCCGACACCCACTTGATCCCCTTGCCGCTCCCGGGCTTTCCGGGCATCGAGTTGTATTTCAAGGATGAGTCCAGCCACCCCACGGGCAGCCTCAAGCACCGTCTGGCCCGTTCGCTGTTCCTGTATGCGCTGTGTAACGGCTGGCTCAAACCCGGTGCGCCGGTCATTGAAGCTTCCAGCGGTTCCACGGCGATTTCCGAAGCGTACTTTGCACGCATGCTGGGCTTGCCGTTCATTGCGGTGATGCCGGCGACGACGTCAAAGGAAAAGATCGCGCAGATCGCCTTCTACGGTGGCCAAAGTCATCTGGTCGACGACCCGACCCAGATCTACGCCGAATCCGAGCGCCTGGCTCGTGAGCACGACGGGCACTTCATCGATCAGTTCACCTACGCCGAGCGCGCCACCGACTGGCGAGCGAACAACAACATTGCCGAGTCGATTTTTCAGCAGATGCGATTCGAGCAGCATCCCGAGCCGAGCTGGCTGATTTCCAGCCCCGGTACCGGCGGCACCACGGCCACACTGGGTCGATACGTGCGTTATCGCCAGCATTGCACCCGTGTGCTGTGTGCCGATGCTGAGCGCTCGGTGTTCTTCGATTACTACCAGACCGGCGATGCCAGCCTGCGACTGGACCATGGTTCGCGCATCGAGGGCATCGGCCGGCCGCGTGTGGAAGCGTCGTTTCTGCCCAAGGTGATCGACGCCATGGTCAAGGTGCCGGATGCCCTGTCACTGGCGGCCATGCACTACCTGGCGGAGCGCCTGGGACGCCATGTGGGCGGGTCGAGCGGGACCAACCTGATCGGCGCCCTGATGGCCGCTCAGCACATGAAAGCGGCAGGGGAGACGGGGTCGATGGTGGCGATTCTGTGTGACAGCGGCGAACGTTATGCCACGACCTATTACGATCCGCAGTGGCTCAAGGCCCAGGGCTATGAGTTGAGTGGTTTGATGGCTGCGGTCGCGGCGACGGTGGAGCGGGGTGAGCCGCTGCCGGCGAGCGTGCTGCGCGCCAATATCTGACACAAATGAAAAGATCGCAGCCTTCGGCAGCTCCTACAAGGGATGGTGTAAATCCTGTAGGAGCTGCCGTGT